>CALXON010000107.1 GCA_944389985.1 uncultured Spirochaetaceae bacterium
AGCATAAGTGCAAGAAGGACTGCCAATGTCTTTTTCATACAACCTCCAATACCGGACAGACCGGCATAAACAATTAAATCTTTTCAAATTTCACTGATACAACCGTATCAGACTGAGAACATCGGTACAGAAGCATCCACGAGGCTGTGCCACTTTTCATAGAGCTTCATGTACTTCTCATGATTGGCCTTGTCAGGCAGGGCGCTCTTCGAGTCATCAAATGCGATGTTCTCGGAGACAACATCCGCGATCTCTCCTCCCTTCATGAGCCAGATGCCCTGTAAAGCAGAGCCGAGAGCCGCAGCCTCGGATGATACCGGGACGCGTACCGGACAGCCGGACATGTCAGCGACAAGCTGTCTCCAGAACGGACTCTTTGAACCGCCTCCTGTGAGTATGATCGAATCGACCGCGATTCCGTTCTCACGGAAGGCCTCAAGACCGAGGAGGAACTCGAACGTAACACCTTCAAGAGTTGCCCTTGCGATGTTCTCTGCCTTCACGTTGTCAGGGGTCATACCGAAGAGTATGCCCTTTCCCTCGGGAAGATCAGGAACACGCTCGCCATTGAAGAACGGGAGCATCATGAGTCCCTCGGATCCGATCGGGGCCTTCTCTGCCCTTCCGTCGAATTCCCTGACATCGAATCCCATGAAGCCGCGCATGATCTCAGAAGCGACAGTGCAGTTCATGGTGCAGAGAAGCGGAAGCCATGTCCCATGTGAGGAGCAGAACGATGCAAGTCTGTTCTCACTGTCATGGAAAGCATGGGAGACCGAGGAGAAGAGCGTTCCGGATGTACCAAGACTCATCGTGACGGCACCGTCAGTGACAGCACCTGTGCCGATGGCGCTCATCATGTTGTCACCACCACCCGATGCGACCTTGACGCTCCCGGGAATTCCGAGCTCTCCGGCGGTCTCTGAAGAGACGCTGCCGATGATGCACGGAGAAGGAAGGATCTCAGGAAGCTTTCCGATAAGGTCGGGAGAGATGGCCTTCACCACATCCTCATCCCAAGTTCCCTTGAAGATATCCATGAGACCTGTACCTGATGCATCACCTCTCTCCATCACCCTCATGCCTGTAAGGTAGAAGTTGAGGTAGTCATGCGGGAGCATGACCGTCTTCATGTGGTCATAGAGATCCGGATGATTCTTCCTGAACCAGAGGATCTTGCTGGCAGTGTAGCCCGGGAGGATCGGGTTGCCGATCCTCTCTGCAAGGGCCTTTCTTCCGCCCATCTTCTCCTCTATCTCATGGCACTCCGGAGCGGTTGATGTGTCACACCAGAGCTTGACGTCATAGAGAACAGAGCCGTCTTCTGCCACAGGCACGAATCCATGCTGCTGCCCGGAAACCGAGATTACCTCGATTTCAGAACGGATCTCAGCTGGAATCGCATTGAAGCACTTTCTGACAGCATCGATCCACCACGAAGCCTTCTGCTCCCTGACACCCCCGTCCTTCACGATAAGCTCGAGAGGCTCGGCATGTGATGCCACTATGCTCTTACTTTCCTCATCATATACGATGACCTTTATGCTCTGTGTTCCTGCATCTATTCCAGCTGCAATCATCTCATCACTCTCCTCAGAACGGACACTCGTCGCTGTAAAGCATGCCCTTAGGCTGGTTGAAGGAGATGTCCTTCACTCCAAGATATGTGAACACCGCGTGCAGTGCCCTTCCCACATGACCGAATGCGACAGCACCGTGGTGCGGGTATCTCTTGCCGATGAGGACATGGCGGTAGAACCTGCCCATCTCAGGAATGGCGAAGATGCCGATTCCGCCGAAGCTTCTTGTCTTCACAGGGAGGACCTCACCCTGACAGATATATGCCTGGAGTGATGTGTCCGCATTGGAGTGGAGACGGAAGAACGTGATCTCGCCCGGAGCGATGTCGCCCTCGAGGGTTCCGCGTGTGAAGTCAGGATCATTACCGTTCTCAAGCAGTCTGTTCTGGATCATCTGATACTTGATCGCACCTGCCGAGAGGCGGCAGAAAGGTGTGTTTCCGCAGTGGAAGCCCATGAATGTATCCTCGAGAGAGTAGTTGTACTTGCCCCTGATCTCAGAGTCATACATATCACGAGGGACTGTGTTGTTGATGTCGAGAAGAGTGACAGGAGAAGCTGACACACATGTTCCGATGAACTCGGAGAGTGCTCCGTAGATATCGACCTCACAGGCTACAGGAATTCCGCGGGAAGCAAGGCGGGAATTAACATAGCATGGCTCGAATCCGAACTCCTTGGGGAATGCCGGCCAGCACTTGTCTGCGAATACGACATACTTCCTTGCGCCCTTATGTGTCTCTGCCCAGTCAAGAAGAGTGATCTCGAACTGTGCCATGCGCGGAAGAAGATCAGGATATGTGTCACCTGTTCCGAGCTCGTCAGCCATTTCCTTCACGACCGATTCGATTCTCTTGTCTCCTGCGTGGTCGCGGTATGAGACGAGAAGATCAAGCTCGCTGTTCTCCTCGATCTCGACGCCGAGGTCATACAGAGCCTTGATCGGAGCGTTGCATGCGAAGAAGTCCTGAGGACGTGGTCCGACTGTGATGATCTTGAGGTTCTTGACTCCGATGAGTGTCCTTGCGACAGGAATGAACTCGGCAATCATCGATGCGCAGGATACAGCATCTCCTACCGGATACTCAGGAATGTATGCTGCAAGCTTCCTCAGACCGAGGTTGTATGAGCAGTTGAGCATGCCGCAGTATGCGTCTCCGCGTCCGTTGAGAAGGTTGTCTCCCCTCTCCTCTGCAGCTGCCACATACATGACAGGGCCATCGAAGTACTTTGCGATGAGAGTCTCAGGAGTCTCCGGTCCGAAGTTGCCGAGGAATACCACGAGGGCATTGCATCCGGCTGTCTTCACCTCATCAAGAGCCTTGAGAGCGTCATTCTCATTCTCCACTACAGTCGGTGCCTCAAAGACCTCTATGCCGATCTTCTTGCACTCCTCTCCGATCGCCTTCCTTCTGTTCTCAGAGATCGAGATAACGAAGCAGTCTCTGCTGACTGCGATCATACCGAGCTTAACGTCTGGTATATTCCCTGCCATAGTTTTCCTTCCTCCTTAGTGTGCGTGTTCGAGCACACAGAGCATTTCCTATAGTATCTCACTTTGCGTGAATGTCAATAACGAATTAAATTATACTACCGTTTTTCAGGCAGGACATAGAAAAAAAGCTTATAAATGGGAATATATCGGGGGAAAAACACCTCAGACGGTATAGAGCTCCTTCATGATCTCCTCCTGCCTGATCAGCATGGGTTCGGATGAGAAGTCGTTCGTACCGTGATCATACCCCTGGAGATGAAGTATTCCATGGAGAAGAAGGCGGAAAAGCTCCTCATCCTCTGAGACGGAGAAGGCCTCTGCATTCCGCCTCATGGACTCTGGTGAGATGAAGATGTCCCCGAGCTCCCTCTCCTCTCCTGGAAATGACGGGAACTCCTCTCCGTCAAGGATACGGAACGTGAGCACATCCGTGGGTTCATCCTTACCTCTGTACTCGTTGTTGAGCTTCCTGATCTCATCGTCTGAGATGAAGTGAAGGGAGAAATCCCCATCTTCTCCGAGATGGCTGAGAATCCTGTCAAGACTCTCCTCTATGTTCTTTACATCAACCTGACCGTGCTCATCCTCTATGAAGTACATTCCTCACTCCTTCTCGTATTCGATTCTCTGATGATCCCTTCCCATGAGATAGAGGATGAAGGCTTCCTTGATCTTGTCCAGATCATTGATCGTAAGCTGGCTGTTGTTCAGCTGCTTGTAGTTCATCTTGTCTATGATGATGGAGTTTATCAGCTTCTCATACTTCTGGTGGTTCGGGTTCTTCAGCGTTCTTGTGGCTGCCTCAGAGCAGTCTGCGAGCATTACGACAGCGCTCTCAGGTGTTGCGGGAATCTTTCCCGTGTACCTGAAGTCCTCCTCGCTGACTGTGAGAGCCCTGTCCTTCGCCTCCCTCACGGCCTCGTTGTAGAAGTACTTGATCAGGTCATTTCCATGATGCTCGGAGATGATGTCTATGACCTCCTGCGGAAGTCCTATCTCCTTTGCCTTCTCCACTCCGAGCTTGACATGGGATTTTATGATAGCAGCGGAGAGTGTCTTGTTGATCTCGTCATGGACATTGCGTCCGTTCTGGTTCTCTATGAAGTACTCGGGATGCTCGGCCTTTCCGACATCATGATAGAGTCCTCCCACCCGCGCAAGCTCGGCATTGGCTCCGATCACCTTACACGCATCGTATGCCATCTCAGAGACGTTCTTCGAGTGGTTAAACGTTCCTGGAGCCACCTGGCTGAGTCTGTTGAGTGTCGGTGTATCGGTATACGAGAGCTCATGGAGACGGTAGGATGTCGGAACGTTGAACACCTTCTCCGCTATCGGGAGGATTATCGAGAGTATGATGAACGAGAGGACGACATTGATCATCGATACGATGACGCTCGAGACGACCACTGAATACGGCTGGCTGTAGATCATCGAGACCATGAAGGTCACGACGGCCGCAGACAGTGACGAGAAGAGTGTCTGGTAGACAATATCCATTCTCTCGTGACCCGTGCGCATGAAGAGCATACAGCTCTCTATCACGACGATGAGATAGAAGAACGTGAAGCTTTCAGATGTGGGATAGATCACTGAGAATCCTGCGAGAAGGAGAGCGATGGAGAATCCAATTCTCTTCCTTCCCGTGACGGCTGTCGCGAAGACCGGAAGGAAGATGAAAGGAAGGAACGGGTCTATGTACTTCATTCCCTCATCTGCGAGCACCAGCACCATGAAGTATGTGCCGGTGAGTATCAGTATGGTGCAGACAAGGAAGATCGTCAGATAGAGAAAGAGTCTGTAGCGGTACTGTATGAAGTAGAAAAGGAGGAAGATCGTCATGATGAGGAACGAGACTATGTAGGCCGCGTATCCGACAGCTCTTGCAGGAGGTACGGAGACTATCGCGTTCTCCCTCATCCTCTCGATCGTCCTCAGCTGCTGGTCGGTGACTATCGTGTCGCGGCGGAGTATGTAGTCTCCAGCCTTGATCTCCACGAGTATGGGCGGTACTTTCTCGGCAGCGCTCTCCCTCATCGCAACTGTAAGTACCGGATCATAGTCGACATTGACGGAAAGAAGCATGACAACGAGATCTGCTATGAGATCCGCACTTCCGCTCATAAGGTCAGGATAGAGATTTCCGGTCCAGTCAAGGACGAATGAATAGAGACCTGAGAGTGTTACTACATTATCGGTCCTGATCTTCTCGCCGTCATGGGCGAAATCGACATCACAGGGCTCGATCTCTATGAACGCATAACCGCCTGCCTCAGCCGTTGCTATTCCCTCATCGCTGAAGACTCCCTCGTCGACAAGGAGCGTGACGCAGTCAGATGTGAGGGAGAGTATCATTGAGGCATCGTTGCCTGAGAGGCTTTTAAGTCTCTGGACCGCGTCACTGTCCAGCACAAGTCCGTTATCCTCTATGAATCCCGATATGTTTCCTGAGGCATAGGCCTCCTTGAACGCGTTGAGCCTGTTCCTGATCTCGATTGATGATGAGACAGAATATGAGAACTGGGGAAGCACGCTTCCTGCAGCCCTCCTGACATTCTCATCTGTCGCGACCTCATCCACATAGGAGAAATCCGAAGGTGCGGTGACATCCTCATCTGAGAGCTCTCCGGGCCTGTATTCCCTCGATATATCGAGAACGAATGCAGGATTTGCTGAAAGAAGAAGAGGATAGATTATGCCCGCAGCGGCTGTGAGCACGACAAGCAGGTAGAATACCAGCCTCTGCTTCACAGAGAATGATGCAAGCGACTCAGAGATCATTCTGATGCTCTTTCTCATTTCCACCCTCCGAATATGCTCTCACGATATCGCGTACGATCCTCGACCGTATCGTGTCACCATGTGTGAATCTTATCACGGAAATCCCCTCAATACCACTTAGAAGGGATGCCGCCTCCTCAAGTCCCGACTCCGAACGTCTTGCGAGATCGATCTGCGAGGGATCTCCGGAGACTATCGCCTGGCTGTTCTCCCCTATTCTCGTCAGGAACATCTTCATCTGCGATCTGGATGCGTTCTGGGCCTCGTCAAGGATCATGACAGCATTGTTCACCGATCTTCCCCTCATGTATGCAAGAGGTGCGACCTCTATGGTTCCCGCATCCTCCATTCTCTTTATCTGCTGGGGATGGAGGACATACTCCATGGCATCATACAGCGGTCTGAGATATGGGCTGAGCTTCTGCTGGAGATCTCCGGGAAGGAAGCCGAGTGACTCACCCGCCTCGACAACAGGTCTTGCGAGAAGGAGCTTTCCCTTCCTTCCGGAAAGGACCTCTGAGAGCGCCCATACAACAGAGAGGAAGGTCTTGCCGGTTCCGGCAGGACCAAGGGCAAGCACCACCTGATCATTTCTCAGTGCTCTCATGAAGCGTTCCTGCTGAGCGCTCTTGGGATATACGGACCTGCCCTGCACTGCTATAAAAGGTCTTTCGGAGACGCTTCCGGCAGCTTCCGGATCGGAAAGGAGCTGGTACTCCATGAAGATCTCAGGCTCTGTCAGCAGGCCGTTCTTCATCGCTGTCTTCTCAAGTCTCTTCATCAGAGGCACGAATGCGGGCGACGGGGAGAGGGATGAAACTGAGGTTCCCCTTACGGAGAGATCCGTACCGAGCAGAGCCTCAAGATATGAAAGATTCCTGTCATTCGGTCCCAGGACAGCCGCAGCCGCCTCCGGTGTGAATACATAGCTGTCCATCACTGTTTCTGCCATACTCCGTTCCTCTCCTTCCATGACTGATCAACCTTGAGATCAGGGATTGTCTTCCAGCTGAGGTATATCGAGAACTCAGGCACGAACTCGTAGACATCACCGTTGAGGAGCACCTCCGCGGCATACTTCACGTTGAGGTTCCAGTCATCCATGTAGTGGGTTATCTCAAGAGCGCACTCATCGAGGACGAAGTTCGTGTTGTACCGTCCGTCACCGAAGAAATCGAAAGACTGCCAGAGATCGTTGAAGAACTCGGAGACGGAGAAGGATCCTGTCCTGAAGTAATCGTAGAATCCGTTGTTGGACGATGTGAACGAGAATGTGAAGTCCAGGAACTCCGCTATCGAGAATGTGAATGACGGTGTGATCTCGAAGGATGCCGCATATGGATTGTTCATATCCATCTCGAACGAAGCCTGGAGTCCGAACCCGAAATACAGTCTGCCCTTCCAGAGCTGGAAGAAGACATTATCTACATCGGCATGGGCCTTTATGGAGTTGAACGCGAGGCTCTCCGCAGGTCCTGCCCACTCAAGAGTCATATCAAAATAGGGAATGGTGAATGTCGTGCTGACGGAATTGAAGTAGTGTTTGTATCCGGAGTTCCTGTACTCGTAGTCGACATACTCCGTTATGGACCACTTCTTGTCGGCTGTACGGAGGGAAAGTGATGCGTTTCCGTAAAGAGGAGCGAAGAAGTCGGAGCTGTCATACTCAGCTGACTGGTACTTCAGCGAGATCGATGATGTGAGATATGTGCCGTTGTATCCTGCGGAGAGCTCGATGAGGTCCGAGAGGAAATCACCGGTGTCATCATCCTCGAGGAACGTCCATGAGAAAGAGAGTGCGAACGGACCATAGCTGTACGAGAGCTTCGGGATGAGCGATCCGGAAAGAGGCGGCAGACGGTATGTGATGGAAGGCGTGAATGTACCGATTATTGTCTCGAACGCCTTCGAGAATCCGATCGAGTGGGATGTGACGGTATCCCTGTCCCATCCCGGATTGAGGAGCGTGACATCCTCCACTCCACCTTCAGTGATGCTCTTCAGGTTCAGCAGCTTAGTCGAGAGTGAGTACTGGAGGCCTATGAACGGTAGGGAGAGCGATACATCGGAGTTCACCGATGTGTTCTGCGTGACGATCGCCGCCTCATGCCTGTTCTCGACCATGTATGAGTAGGATGGCGTGAAGACAGCGTTGAGCGAGACGTAGTCCGCCATGTCCGCTGCGAATGTGAGACGGAGTGCGCTGTCCGATGAGAAATCTCCGTCTGTCAGCTTTCCCTTCGAGTCAAAGTCATATGTGTTGCTGAGGTTCTCGGTGACGGAGTATTTGAGCGATATGTTGTACTCCTTTCCCAGAGCTCTCTCCTCCGCCCTCTTCTGTGCCTTGTAGATGTCATAGAGAAGCGGATCCTCAAGAAGATGGATGTCAGTCACATCATCTTCCTCCTCCTCGACAGCCCTCACAGTCTGACCTGCAGTTCCTGAAAGCGAGAAGAGTGTTCCCGAGAGTGTCATGCCGAACGCAGGGAGTGTCGCCCCCTCCATGTAGTACTTTCTGTCCGAGGAGGACCATCTGTAATCGGCCTCCACCGTGACATCGGTGAACCTGAATGAATCCACGAAGTCATTCCTGTGCTCTGAAGGCAGTGTGTAGCTGAGGTCTAGGGTACGCGAGAATGTAGATATGGACGATGTGTAGTCCTCAGGGAATGAAGGCGTCTCGAGAAGTGACATTATCGAGAAACCGGAGAGTCTGTTGCCGAAATCCTGAAGCACACGGTTGTCGGAGTAGAACGGGACGGACAGCTGGGCGCTCAGTCCGAAGTTCTCATATGAAACGGCATTCTGTCCGTAATATCTGAAGTTGTTTATTCCGTAGTTCTCACTGGCGTGCGAGATGGCTATACCGTTGAAGAATGAGACGGAGAGCGTCTTGTCAAAGAAGTTCAGGACTCCGTCAACACCGAAGTGCACACCGAGATTGGCATATGCGTCTGCCATGATCGCGATATATGAGGAGGAGTCCTTCGCCCACTGCTGCATCGGAGAGAGCGGCTGCGATGCTGAGTAATACGCGCCGTACGGCTGGAGATCTCCTGCGGAATCGCCTGAAGAGAGCATCGACATGAAGGATGAGTCATCTCCTGAGTTCTGGACCTTCTCTGAGGAGCCTAGGATCTCGAATGTCGTATTGAGGAAGGCTCCGTTCGAGGAGGAGAATCCGAACGAGGGATTGCCGACGACCCTCGATCCGGGGAAGAAGAAGTACGGAAGGTAGAGTATCGGGACACGGCCTATCGAGAGGTATGCGTTCGATATGAACATGTCAGAGCCGGGAAGCATTGCTATCGTCGATGCGGTTATCGATGAATGTGGATCCTCTGCGGCGGAGCCTATCCTTCCCTTCTCATAGAGTATCGATCCTCCTGGAGAGTATGTGAGGGTCTCTCCGGAGGTGAATATGGTCACACTCTCCTCTCCGTCAGCTCCTTCCTTCACTGTCGATGTCGTCGCGTTCGAGACCTTTATCTCTCCGGAGTCCCAGTAGATCGATACGATATCCGCCTCGATATCATCGATGGATGCATCCGGACTGTCACTGTGATAACGTACATTGTCCAGAGCGGAGAGATGGCTGTTGTTCGTATCTATGACTATGGTGTCAGCACTGAGGTCGGAGACGACGCCGTCCTTGTCTGTGAATGAGATTGATGAATTGCCGTTGAGGACAAAACTTCCATCTGCAGATGAGAGATTCTCTGCCTGGAGGATCTCAAGGGAGACCGAGCCTGAACCGGAGTCCTCATCCGTCACTGTCTCCTCATATGCCTCCAGCCCCTCATACTCATACAGCGCGTTCTGCAGCTCCTCGCGGCTTCCTTCACTATCCAGTCCTCTCAGCTCCGCCATGCTCCTGAGCTCATCATCCGTGGCAAAATAGATCGTTCCCGCAGAGACTGCGAGAAGCGGAAAAGATGCCAGTAAGATGAGAAGAAGAGCTGTCAGGCGGCGCATTTACTCCAGATACCTCCTCAGGAACTGTCCTGTGTAGCTTTCCGGAACGCGTGACACATCCTCAGGAGTTCCCTCCGCTACGATGTATCCGCCGTCATCACCCCCCTCCGGACCGAGATCGATGATCCAGTCTGCGGATTTGATGACATCGAGGTTATGCTCGATGAGAATTACGCTGTTGCCCTGATCAACGAGCTTCTCAAGCACCTCGAGAAGTTTCTTGACATCTGCAAAGTGCAGTCCTGTCGTAGGCTCGTCAAGGACATAGAGTGTCCTTCCTGTCTGCACCTTCGAAAGCTCCAGTGAGAGCTTGACGCGCTGTGCCTCGCCTCCGGAGAGTGTCAGCGCACTCTGTCCGAGACGGATGTAATCAAGGCCCACCGCCATCAGCGTCTCGAGCTTTCTCCTTATCTTCGTATGGGCGGAGAAGAATTCATATGCCTCTGCAACCGTCATCTCAAGGACATCGGCGATGTTCTTTCCCTTGTATGTGACAGCAAGTGTCTCCTTGTTGTACCTTTTTCCCTCACAGACATCGCACTTGACGTAGACATCGGGCAGGAAGTGCATCTCTATCTTCAGCTGACCATCGCCTGAGCAGTTCTCACATCTTCCTCCCGGAACGTTGAATGAGAACCTTCCCGCGCTGTATCCTCTGGCCTTTGCCTCGGGCATCGATGCGTAGAGCTCGCGTATCGGAGTGAAGAGATCGACATATGTCGCAGGGTTTGACCGTGGAGTACGGCCGATCGGAGACTGGTCGATTGAGATGATCTTGTCTATGTACTCCGTTCCTGAAATAGAGGAGTAACCGTGGAACGTGTCCTTCTTCTTCTGCAGTCTGTTCTCAGCTGCGGGGAGGAGGATCTCATTGAGAAGCGTGGACTTTCCGGATCCGGAGACACCTGTGATGACAACGAATTCCCCGAGCGGTATGTCCACATCTATACCCTTGAGATTGTTCAGAGAACAGCCGGTGACACTGATGTGATGGCCGTTGCCCCGTCTTCTCTCAGGAACAGGAATCGTCATGGTACCGGAAAGGAACTGCCCTGTGACCGACTCAGGATCAGCCTCGATCTCCCTCGGAGTTCCCTCCGCGATGATCTCTCCGCCCCTCTCACCTGCCCCGGGTCCGAGATCTACGACGTAATCTGCTGATCTGATTGTGTCCTCATCGTGCTCAACGACAAGTACCGTGTTCCCCAGGTCCCTGAGATGCTTGAGGGTGTCTATAAGTTTCTGGTTGTCACGCTGATGGAGTCCGATTGACGGCTCATCAAGCACATACAGAACTCCGGAGAGCGCGGATCCGATCTGTGTCGCCAGCCTGATACGCTGTGCCTCTCCTCCTGAAAGTGTCGCTGCAGCCCTGTGGAGCGTCAGATACCCGAGTCCCACATCCTCAAGAAAGTGCAGACGTGCGTTGATCTCCTTCAGTATCTCTGCGGAGATCGCCCTCTCCGTCTCTGTCAGCTCAAGATTCTGGAAAAAGCGTATCGTGTTCGATACACTGAGTTTCGTGACATCGATTATGTTCTTTCCTCCGATGTAGACAGAGAGTGCTTCCTTCCTCAGTCTGTCTCCATGGCAGAGAGGACATGTGACCTCCTCCCTGAATGAGTCCAGCCACATCCTTATGTTCATCGACTGGGTCTCATAGTACCTTCTCTCAAGCTCAGTGATGATACCGTGAAACTCGACAGTCTTCTTCTGTGATGTCCCCTGGTATGTATAGCTGAAACGGTCTGAGTTTCCATAGAGGAGCGTGTTTATGAAATCCTCCGGAAGCTTGTCCATGGGAGTGTCCATGGAGACACCGTAGCGCTTGTAGACAGCCTCTATTCCAGACCTGTAGTAGTTCGCATCGGGTCTGTGCGTCCTTATGGCTCCCTGATTGTATGAAAGCGATCTGTCAGGAATGATCTTGTCAGGATCGAACTCTTTCCTGAAGCCGATGCCGTTGCATTCAGGACAGGCTCCGAACGGGGAGTTGAATGAGAAGAACCTCGGCTCGATCTCAGGAATCGTTATGCCGCAGTCAGGACAGCTGTTCTTCTCGCTGTACAGTTCCGTGATTCCCTCATCGGCATACTCCACCTGACAGAGTCCGGCAGAGAGCTCCGCACACTTCTCAATGGCATCGGAGATCCTCGTCCTTGATTCCTTCATGTTCCTGACTCTGTCGACAAGTATCGAGACGTTGTGCTTGACCTTCTTCTCAAGCTGTGGAATCCCTTCATCGAGTGAGTAGACCTTCCCGTCAATCTCGGCCTTGAGGTATCCGAGGCGGAGGGCATCCTCAAGCACTGTCCTGAACTCCCCTTTCTTGCCTCTCGCGACAGGAGCGAGGATCATCAGCTTTCCGCCTTCGGGGTGTGAGAAGATGAGATCGATGATCTGATCAACGGACATCTCCGTGATCTCCCTGCCACACTTGGGACAGTGTCTGTGTCCTATGCGGGCCCAGAGAAGACGGTAATAGTCATAGATCTCAGTGACAGTTCCCACAGTAGAGCGCGGATTCCTGTTCGTTGACTTCTGCTCTATCGCAATCGCAGGAGAAAGACCTTCGATCGAATCGACATCGGGTTTGTCCATCCTGCCGAGGAACATGCGCGCGTAGCTTGAGAGCGATTCAATGTATCTCCGCTGTCCTTCAGCAAAGATCGTGTCGAATGCCAGCGAGCTCTTTCCCGATCCGGAAAGACCTGAGATGACAACCAGTGAATCCTTTGGCAGATCCAGACTGATGTTCTTGAGATTATGCTCTCTGGCGCCCCTTATAACCAGTCTATCGTTCATTGATCACCTCGAAAAACCTTTCAGCCGCGTTTTCATTCTCCACAGTTCCGACAAGCTCTCCCTTCCTGTATATTGAAGCCTTGTCACCGCTGCCCGTTATTGCGTAATCGGCATAGCCTGCCTCTCCAGGGCCATTGACGATACATCCCATTATCGCGACGGTGATGTCACGGTCCAGGGAGAGAAGCCTTGTCCTGTTCTCCTTCAAGAATCCTATCGTGTCGAATGTGTTCCGTCCGCAGCGCGGGCATGAGACGATCCTCACACCCTTTCCGGAGAGGCCTACAGAGCGCAGGAGCTCAGCCGCGGCCACGACCTCGTCCTCCCGGTCTCCTGTCATGGATATCCTGACGGTATCCCCGATTCCGGATGACAGAAGCCTTCCAAGAGCCCACGCAGAGCGTACTGCTGATATCACGCTGTCACCGGCTTCCGTTATCCCGATATGCTGAGGATAGTCAGATCTCTCCGCGAACAGCCTCGCAGCCTCCACCGTCTCCTCCGCATCAGATGACTTGAGGGAGACGACTGTATTCGTGAATCCCTCAGACTCAAAGAGATCAATGTATCCGAGGGCGCTCTGTACCATGCGCTCCGGAACACTTCCCTCACCCTCCGGAAGGGAACCTGAGTTGAGGCCTATCCTTATTGCCACATTACTGTCCATGGCGGCCTTTATGATCTTCCTTGTCTTCCACTCCGCTCCGATGTTTCCCGGGTTGATCCTGATCTTGTCAGCACCTGATTCAATCGCAAGGAGGGCCATGCGGTAATCGAAATGGATGTCAGCGACAACAGGGATCGGACTACGCCTGCAGATCTCAGAGAAATACGGAGCATCGGAACGTGATCTGAATGAGAAGCGTATGAGATCACACCCCATCGCAGAGAGGGAGGAAATCCTTCTCAGGATCTCATCAACGCTCTCGGCCCCGAATGGTCTGTCATACATTGTCTGAATTCTGACAGGGGCCTTTCCTCCGATCTCAAGACCTCTGATGAACGCACTTCTGACGGAAAACATCTACGCTACCCTGTACATCCTGACAGATGCATCCCCGGTCTTGACGAGAAACGGCTCACCGGGAAGGAAGAGCACGAAATCACCCTCTCCTGCCTCAAGCGCCATTGACGGCTCCTTCGAATCAGGAGTCTCCCTCCAGGATGTGCTGAAGACCGCACGGCCTTTATCGATGATGAAGATTACCGTACGTTCCCTGTCGATACTGTAGCTGTCTGAAGGAGGCACGGATCCGGGACTGCTCTCCATATAGTTCATGATCCCCTCTGCAAGAGTCCTGTAAAGGGAAAGTGATTCAAGTCTGTCACTGACCATATGGAATGCATTATAACGGAAAAGACAGGGGAAGGTCACCATGAGTTTGGTGTGACATCATCAGAGATCGCGGACAAAGACCCTCGCATCATCCATCCATATGCTGATCCACTGGGAGATCTTCCTTGTGGTGAAATTCTCAGGGAATGTGACGATGGCGTATCCGTCCTCAATGCTGTAAGTCACTCCTGCCCTGCTGAGGCCGTATTTCTTCTCCTCACGCTGTATGAACTGGAGGATCTCGTCATCGGAGACACCCTCAGGATACTCGATCCTCACCTCCATTCCTGTAAGGAGAGCCCTGAAAAGCATGCCTTTGAGCTCAAGCTCACGGACGATCGTGTCAGGAACCATAAGATACGTCGAGACAGAGTCCGATCTCGCAGCATCCCGGCTTGTATCTGATACCGCTCCGGAGACAGGAAGTGACGGTGAAGCTTCTACGGTCACGACGGTTTCATCAGGTTCTTCCTCAATATCCGCAATGACCTTTATCGGAACCGGCTCCTTCTCCACAGGTACGGAATGGATTGCCTCCGCACCCGGCTTTGAGGAATATATGTATGTGATGGCAATGCAGAGGACAATCAGCCCGATAGCGATGACGACTCTCCGTCTTCCTTTCTCATCCATTTCTCTCACCCATCATGATTTTCGCAGAAATGAATGTAAAATCAAAGGGCGGAAACACAGTTTTCTTAAACATCATCCACGGATAGCGGAGACAAGAAGCATCATCGGACGTCTCATCTCATCCTTCATTCCGGGAATCGACAGCATGCTCTGAGGAGGCTGCGGCTCCACGACACCGGTGATTGAGAAGCCGTTCTCAAGAAGCGCGCTGAGATATGTTGTCAGGGTTCTGTGGTATTTGACCACATGATGGCCGAGGAATACAGCATCCCTCTTTCCCTCGTAATAGTAGTTGTCGACAGGAAAATGCATGATACGTCCATCCTCGTCATAGAACCAGTCCTGAGGTCCCTGAGAAGTGAAGACAGGGTGCTCGACAGAGAAGACAAAGCATCCTCCCTTTCTCAGCCATGATGAAATCTTCAGGACCATCTTTCTGTAGTCCCCGACATAATGAAGCGCCAGAGAGCTGATGACGACATCGAAAGAGGAAGGAGGGAACTCAGCATCCTCCATCGGAGAGCATCTGTACTCTATGACACCCTTCTCTGTCATCCTCTCCGCCTTTTCAAGCATTCTCTCTGAGATATCTATTCCGAGGACACTTTCCGCGCCGTTCTCTGCTGCATAACGGCAATGCCAGCCATAGCCGCAGCCGAGATCGAGGACATGCTTTCCGTGGAAATCGGGAAGGAGCCTCTTCAGCTCACTCCACTCTCCCGCACCCTCAAGGCCCTGCTCTGAGCGGAGCATCCTGCTGTATGCGAGGAAGAAATCCTCGTCGTCGTATCTGTTCTCCTTCATCCGAACACTCCGTCAAGTACCATCATGCAGCAGAACCCCAGTGCAGCTCCGATCGTCCCTATATTCGAATGCTCACCTTCGGAGGCCTCAGGTATGAGCTCCTCGACAACAACATAGAACATTGCCCCTGCCGCGAAGGAAAGGAAAAGCGGAAGCACCGAGCCCACAAGTCCGACAAAGAAGAAAGCCAGAACAGCCCCTGCAGGCTCCACTGCTCCTGAGATCACACCTTCAAGAAACGCCCTCATCCTGCTCTTTCCTTCCCTGTAGAGAGGAAATGATACGACCATGCCTTCCGGAAAGTTCTGCAGCGCTATTCCAAGAGAGAGGGCAAGTGCGGAGGCGTAGGATACTCCTCCTGTGGCGGCAGTCACCGCAGCACCGGCCCCCACTGCCATTCCCTCCGGAATGTTGTGTATCGTCACTGAGAGCATAAGCAGGGCCGGACGGGAAAGCCCGGATGGCTTACCTTCGGGAGCTGATGAGAGTGCATGCAGATGCGGTGTGACATAGTCAAGAAGAAGCAGGAAAGCTATTCCAAGAAGGAATCCTGCTGCGGCGGTGATGTATGATGATGATTCGATCGCAGGTAGGAGAAGTGACCAGACAGAGGCCGCGATCATGACACCGGAAGCGAAGCCTAGAACGGCTTTCTCCGTCTTCTTTCCAAGTCCGTTTCTCATGAAGAGCACACAGGATGAACCGAGGACAGTACCGAGAAACGGGATTATGAAGAGCATTGCTATCTGCATGACACAATCATACCCCCTCATCTCATGAATGTACAATATTCCCCGGAAAGCATAGAATCAGGGGCATGAAAAAAGCGATAATCGATGTAGGCGGCGGAATGAGGTCCGTCTACGGCGCAGGAATATATGACTATCTGATGGATAACGACATCTACCCCTTTGATCTCGGGATCGGAGTCTCGGCAGGAGCTGCTGATCTTGCCACATACTTCGCCAGGCAGAGAGGAAGGGTTCTCCGTTACTACACGATCTACCCGAGAAGAAAGGAATACATGGGATT
>CALXON010000108.1 GCA_944389985.1 uncultured Spirochaetaceae bacterium
ACAGGACATAAAGAGGCTGATCTGAACTTAACACTGCTTTCCGGAATCTGTATCATCGTACCATGGTGTTTACAGATTTCGGCAATAAGCTCTCACAGCATTCAGGCATCCTTCAGCTGATGGATGACATAGCGAAACCCCTTCCTTCAGATGTGACTCCACATCCGCTTGGAGGGGGTAATCCAGCACGCGTGCCTGAGGTGGAGAGGGCATACAGGCGTGAGCTCGAGCACCTCCTTTCGGACGGAGAGCGTTTTGAGGACATGATAGCCCATTATGACTCTCCTCAAGGCAGGGTGAGTTTCCTTGAATCCGCGGCGGCATTCTTCAGAGAGCGCTACGGATGGCCGGTGACGATGGAGAACATCGCACTGACCAATGGCAGCCAGAGCTCGATGTTCTATCTTTTCAACCTCTTTGCGGGAAAGGCTGGAAATGAGAAGCGCACACTGCTCTTTCCGCTCATGCCGGAATACATAGGATATGCCGATCAGGGGATCGAGGAGGGGACATTCGTCAGCATACCATCCCTCGTCGAGTACTATGATGACAGGACATTCAAATACAGGATGGACATAAAGGCTGTCGGAAGCTATCTGGAAGAGCATCCTGAAGTCGGCGCCATATGTGTGTCACGCCCGACGAACCCCAGCGGAAACGTCCTGACAGATGACGAGATCCACGCTCTTTCCGACCTTGCGCACAAGCATTCGATCCCCCTCATTGTGGATAATGCCTACGGTCTTCCGTTCCCTGATATAGTCTTCACAGATGACGCAGAGCCTATCTGGAATGAGGACATCGTTCTCTCAATGAGCCTCTCGAAGATAGGACTGCCGTCGATAAGGACTGGAATAGTCATAGCACGCAAGGAGATCATAAGCGCGGTCGGCAACATAAACGCCATCGCAGCTCTTGCGACAGGTTCTTTCGGGCCTGTACTCGCTGAGAACCTTCTCACCTCTGGAGAACTGACCAAGCTCGCGGCAGATGTTGTCCGTCCGTTCTATGAGAACAAGATGCAGAAGGCTGTATCATGGATAAGGAAGTACTTTGACGGAACTGAGTACTTCATCCACAGACCTGAGGGATCTATATTCCTCTGGCTCTATCTTCCGTCCCTCTCGATGCCTTCTCTCGAGTTCTATTCAGTTCTGATGAAGGAGGGTGTCGTCACCGTTCCGGGAGAGTACTTCTTCTTCGGAGAGGGAACCGGGGTGAAGGACCATCCCCACTATGACAGGTGTCTGAGGATCAACTACTCCGGAGATGCCGCACTCACTGAGGACGGAATACGCATCATAGCGGAGAAGTACAGGGAATATTCGGTGTAGCGGCGGAGACCTCTCTGTCTTATAATCCTGACTATGGACAAGACAAGAAAGACCGGAATTCTCATGCATATAACATCCCTGCCTTCGGAGTACGGGATCGGTGATTTCGGAGAGAACGCATATTCATTCGTGGATGCGCTCTCCGATAACGGAGTCAGACTCTGGCAGATACTGCCTCTCGGCCCGACAGGCTATGGTGACAGTCCATATGCTGCACGCTCTGCCTTTGCCGGCAATGAGCTCATGATCTCTCCCAGACAGCTTTACAGGGAGGGCTTCCTTGAGATCGAGGATGTGATGAGGAAGGCAAAGCCTTCGGAACGCGTCGATTACGGGGCAGCCAGAGCCCTGAAGATGCCAATGCTGAGAAAGGCTGCCGATGCTCTTCTCTCATCATCCGGCAACGAGAAGACCAGATACGAGAAGTTCAGAAAGGAAGAAGGCTGGTGGCTTGAGGACTATGCGCTCTTCCAGACTCTCATAGATCATTTCAATGATTCCAGATGGTTCTTCCAGTGGCCTGAGGATCTCAGGAACAGGAAGCCGGAGGCACTTGAGAAGGCACGTTCGGAATACAGACATGAGATCGATGTCTATGCTGCCATGCAGTACTTCTTCAGGAAGCAGTACATGAAGCTGAAGGAGTATGCCAACGCACACTCCGTGGAGATTGTCGGTGATATCCCGATATTCGTGGCTCCTGACTCTTCAGATGCCTGGGCAGAGAGAAAACTGCTGAAAATTGACGAGAACGGACAGCAGGAGGCATCGTCAGGCGTGCCACCAGATGCTTTCAGCTCCACCGGCCAGCTTTGGGGCAACCCGCTCTACAGATGGGAGGAGCATGAGAGGACAGGCTTTGAGTGGTGGATACGCCGCTTCCGTGAGAACTTCCTCCTTTTTGATATCGTCCGTGTCGATCATTTCCGTGGCTTTGAGGCTTGCTGGGAGGTCCCTGCGGGAGAGAAGACGGCGGAGAACGGAAAGTGGGTGAAGAGTCCCGGGCAGAAGCTCTTTGACGCATTGCGCTCTGAGTTCGGAGAGAACCTTCCGATCATCGCTGAGGATCTCGGAGTCATAACTCCGGAGGTTGAGGCTCTCAGGGACGGAAATCATTTCCCGGGAATGAAGATCCTGCAGTTCGCGTTCGGGTTCAATGACGGAAAGTGGCAGACTGACAATCCCTATCTTCCTCATAACTTCGTTCCACTCTCTGTGGCCTATACAGGAACGCATGACAACAACACGACTCTGGGATGGTACTCTGAGCTTGATGACGGCATGAAGGATTACATCAGGAGATACTTCGAATGTTCTGACAGTGAGGTTGTCTGGCGTATGATCCGCACCCTTCTTGGTTCTGTGGCCATGTATGCGATCATTCCGATGCAGGATGTGCTGTCTCTCGGAGCAGAGGCGAGGATGAATGTACCGTCCACCTGCGGTTCCTCGAACTGGTCGTGGAAGATGAGGCTGGAGGATCTCGCTTCCCCGTCACTTGGCGGTCTGAAGTACTATTCAGAGCTGTACGGAAGAGTATGAACATAGTCCTTCTTGAAGATGGTGAGTCTTTCATCCCGTCTTCCGATGAGAGAGCGGAACACATAAGGAAGATCCTGCATATGAAAGCCGGAGACAGCTTCAGGGCAGGAATCATCAACGGAGCAATGGGGTCAGCCTCGATACTCTCTGATGACGCAGATGGTATCCGTATCGCCTTCACTGCGGAAGCTGACGGATCATCTATGTATCCTCTTACGCTCATCATCGCCCAGGTCAGGCCCATATGCATGAAGAGAATACTCAGGGATGCCGCATCAATAGGAGTGTCGAAGGTCATACTTCCAGTCTCTGATCTCGGAGAGAAGAGCTATCTCTCTGCGTCCCTCTACAAGGACAGGGAGTATGAGAAGCTTCTTCTGGACGGTGCGATGCAGGCAGGTTTCACCGGTGTTCCGGAGGCTCGGATCACCAGAAACGCAGAGGAGGCTGTCTCAGCGCAGGATTCAGATATCCTCATCCTGCTTGATAACGCCATCGGAGCTGTGGCATTATCCTCGATGGAGCTTGAAAGGCGGAGCGTGACGCTTGCGATAGGCCCTGAGAGGGGCTGGTCCGAGAGGGAGAGAAAGCTCTTCATGGATTCCGGATTCGTTCCGGCTCTGATCGGTGATAGAATACTCAGAACGGAGACGGCTGTTCCTGCCGCATCTGTTCTCGCGCTTTCCCGTATGGGATACATTTAGGAGGCTGTATGCATTGCATAGTCAAGGAAGCTGAGGAAATACTGGATAAGGAGTATCCGGTACTCGATCATGGATTTGTCCGTCTCGTGGACTACCTCGGATCTGATCAGAGAATCGTCCAGTCTGCCCGTGTGAGCTATGGAGAGGGAACAAAGACCTACAGGCAGGACAAGGGCCTGATAAACTACCTTCTCCGCAATGACCATACCTCTCCATTTGAGCAGGTGGTGTTCACATTCCATGTGAAGATGCCTATTTTCGTCGCACGTCAGTGGGTGAGACACCGCACGGCGAGAATGAATGAGATCTCAGGACGGTACTCAGTGATGAAGGATGAATGCTACATCCCGGCTCCTGAGAACATCGCCCTTCAGAGCGAGGACAACAAGCAGGGAAGGAAGAGTGAGCCTGTATCTGAAGAGGTCGCTGCAAGAGTCAGGGCTATCATGGAGGATGATGCGGAGAGGGTTTTCGCGAACTATCATGAGCTTCTTGATATGGGAATTGCTAGGGAGATATCACGCATAGATCTTCCGCTTTCACTCTATACGGAGTTCTACTGGCAGATCGATCTTCACAACCTCTTCCATTTCCTCGCACTCCGTCTGGACGGACACGCACAGTATGAGATAAGACAGTATGCCATCGTCATGCTCGATATAGTCAGAAAGGTCTGTCCTATAGCTGCTGAGGCATTCGAGAATCACAAGCTCAAAGGCAGAAGCTTCTCAGGTAAGGAAGTCGATGCGATCAAGGCCATGCTCCGCGGTGAGGAATGCCCGCTTGAGAAGAGGGATCGTGAGATATTCGAGGAGAAACTCAGATAAGGAAATCCTTTATTATCTCTGCAATCTTGTCTGAATCGGCAACATAGGAGGCATGTCCCTCTCCTTCAAGGATCATGAGACTGCTTTCTTTTATCGATGAATGGAGGAACTCTGTGTCCTCCTTTTTTATCATGTCCTTGCTGCCTGCTGTGAGCAGTACCGGTACCGTGATCTTCTCCAGATCCTCCCTTGTCATCTGGGGTTCTCTGAGCATGAGACCGATCTTGGGATCATGATAGAAATGGGAGAGCTTCCTGTATCCGAATCTGTAAAGTGCCTTCAGACCCTTCGGGCTGGAGTTGGCTCCACTCGCGATGATCGCGGAGACAGCATCAGGATGCGTGTATCCGAGCATGAGTGCCGTTATGCCACCATCGGAGAATCCGTATACAGCAGGTTTCTCAATACCATTATCCTTGATGAACGCATACACATCCTCAGCCATGTCACTGTAGTGATACTCATGTACAGGAGAGCTCTTTCCATGACCTCTGGTATCGATGGCATAGACCGTGAAATGCTCCTTGAGCTTATCGATGGCTTTTGAGAATATTGTGATGTCCTCACCGTTGCCGTGAAGCATGATCAGGGGATATCCATTGCCAAATATTTCATAATGAAGAGCTATTTTATCGTGAATGAAGTACATGTTCTGATTATACAACAAGGCGGCTTTCATGAGACAGAGATGCCAGAACCTAGAAATATATATTCCCGTAGCAAGATATCCAGGCTTCAGATATTTTTCAAAAGCCAATTATGGCAAGCACTATTGAGAATTTTCTCACAATCCAGAAATGAAACAATGTTTCAAAAATATTATTAAACCGCTTTTGATTGCTATTTAAATATATTTATACGGAATAATATTTATTATAAAAATTTTTATTGCAGTAATTCTAAACCGGTGATATTCTGGCCGTGTAGTGCTAAAGGAGGCTGGAATAATGAATTTCAAGAAATTTCTGGCGATAATATGCATGGCGCTCTGCATGACTATGGTCTTTGCAGGCGGATCTTCGGAATCATCAGCAGAATATACACTGATGTTTGCACATTCCCTTACGGAGAACGATCCTTGGCATCAGGCTGCTCTGAACTGGGCTCAGGCTGTAGAGGAGCGTACGAATGGTGCTGTTCATATTGATGTTTATCCCAATTCACAGCTTGGATCTGAAGAAGATGTTATCGAGCAGATGAGAGCTGGTGCTAATCTTGGATACAACACAGACTCTGCTCGTCTTGGCAATTATGTACCTGAGATCTCTGTTTTCAACGGACCGTATATGCTTAGCAGTGAGGAAGAGGTCCGCAAGGCATCCGAGCTGGATTGTGTCAAGGAATGGGAGCAGGAACTCGCTGATGAATATGGCATAAAGGTTCTTTCATTTGCATATATTCAGGGACCAAGGAATATCATAAGCAATAAGGCAGTCTATAAGCCATCCGACCTTTCTGGAATGAGAATCAGAACAGCCGGTGCTCCTATCTGGCAGGAGTCAGTAAGAGCTATCGGTGCAACACCTGTTTCACTTTCAAGAAGCGAGATCTATTCCGCAGGACAGACAAAGGCCATTGAAGGTCTTGAGGATGTATATACAGCATATACAAATGCTCAGCTTGATGAGGTCTTTAAGGTTGTTTCTGAGACTGGTCACATCTATCTTGTGAATTTCATCGTATGTTCTGCAGATTGGTTCAATACTCTTCCAGAAGAGTATCAGCAGATTCTTGTCGAAGAAGCTGATAATGCTGGATATGCAATGTCCAAGGAGATCGAGAAGCAGGCGGCTGAGATCAGAGAGCAGCTTATCGCAGAGGGAATCACCATCGTTCCTGCCTCTGAGATTGATCTTGCGGCTTTCCAGGAGGCTGGTGAGCAGGCATATGTCACCCTCGGTATCGAGGATGCAAAGAACCTTGTTTACGAAGGTCTTGGTAAATAATCAATAGTCAATTCCGGGGTGCCTTTTCCCCTTTTTGGGCACCCCTTCTTTCAAAGGAAAAGCATATGCTTAATAAAATCATTGCGAAGATCCACGTCGTGGAGATGTGGGTATCAATGTTTGGGCTTGTAGTCCTTACAGTATGTATTTTCATTGGAGCAGTTGGCAGGTGTATAGGCCATCCACAGGCCTGGTCGACAGATGTCGGAATGATGATGCTTGCCTGGTCCACGTTTCTTGGAGGCGATGTAGCTTTCAGGAATGGCAGGTTTGCCAACCTCAATCTTCTTCTCAAGAAATTTCCCCTGAAGATGCAGAAGGTAATCATCCTTCTCAGTTATCTAGCGATGCTGGTTTTCCTTCTTCTGATGATATATCAGGGATTCATCCTTTCATGGACAACAAGATTCCGTTCTTTCAATGGAGTTCCCCAGCTTAGCTATACATGGGTAACACTTTCACTCCCTGTGAGCTGTTGCTTTATGATCTTCTCTCTTATCAGCCGGTTCCTGAAACTTTGGAAATCTACTGATAAAGAAGAACTTTCAAATATGTAGGAGAATGATATGGCGGTCGTATTTTCCGTATTTCTTATATTACTTGTTCTGGGAATGCCCCTTGCATTCTCTATTGGCATTGCGGGTGTTTTCTATTTCCTGCAGCATCCAAATCTTCCAATGTCGATCATGGTTCAGCTACCTATAACACAGACGCAGAATTTTGCGCTTCTTGCTGTCCCTCTTTTCATTCTTGCTGGTAATCTCCTTAACAGAGGAGGTACAACTCACAGACTTGCGAAGTTTGCAATGATCATAACGGGAAGAATGCGTGGTGGTTTTGCCCAGACAAGCGTTGTTCTTTCCACAATGATGGGTGGTGTTTCTGGTTCATGTATAGCTGATGCGGCTATGGAGGCAAGACTTCTGGGCCCCGATATGATCAAATCGGGATACTCGAAAGGATTTGCGGCCTGTAATATTGCTTTTACCGGACTTATCACAGCAACAATTCCTCCAGGAAATGCTCTGATCATCTTTGGTACTGCAAGTAATGTTTCTATTGGTAAGTTGTTTGCAGGAGGTCTTGTAATCGGACTTTTCATGATGGTTGTCATGATGTTCACCACATGGTTCATCTCCTACAGGCGTGGATATAAGCCTGCCCGTACAGAGAAGCTGCCAAAGAGAATGCTCTGGGAGAGCTTCAAGGAATGTTTCTGGGCACTGCTGTTCCCATTTATTCTTCTCTTTGGAATAAAGATGGGTCTTTTCACTCCTTCAGAAGTCGGAGCCTTTGCCTGTGTTTATGCTTTCTGTGTAGGCCGTTTCGCATACAAGGAACTGAATAAAGAGAACTTCATACTTGCCCTTAAAGATTCTGTTGCTGATATAGGTGCTGTTATGTTCATAATAGCGTTCTCTGCTATTCTCGGATATGGAGTACCTATCGACAGAGTACCGCAGGCTGTAACAGGATTCATGGTAGGAATCTCATCCAATCCTACAATCATCCTTCTTCTCCTTGTTCTCCTTCTTGTTTTCATTGGAATGTTTATGGAAGGAGCAGCAACGATTCTTATTCTTACACCTGTATTCATGCCGATGATCCAGTCGCTTGGCATAGATCCTGTCCTCTTCGGCCTAATCTTCTGTACTGTAGTTACATTGGGTAACTGTACGCCTCCTGTAGGACTCTCGATGTTTACTGTGAATTCGATCATGGATTGTTCTCTTCAGGAGTACTGCAAGGAGATGGTACCATGGCTTGCCACATTCCTTCTTTCAGTGGTCATCATCATACTTGTACCAGGTCCATTCATGTACCTGCAGGAAGCGTTCTTCTAAGGGAGTGTCCAGATGAAGGATGCGGAGGTTGTGCTCAAGAGCGATAAAGCCAATTTCCAGATGCTTTACTTTACCTGTTCTTCATTGTCTCAGGATGACAGTAAGCTTTATGGTCTTACGGACATGACGGGGAGTCCAAATATCTTCTCGTATGATCTGAAGACAGGAAAGCTTAACATCCTGAGTGACAATCAGGATGGAATATTGAGAAGCTATGTCTATTTCAATGGGGAATGGGATAAAGGCCTCGGGAAGGCAAGTGTCGTCTTGGATTCTGAAAGGAATATACTGTATTACATCCAGGGGAATGAGATACGTCGCATAAAAGATGGAACGATAGCAAAGCTCAATAATGTCAGAGATGACAGAGTAACTGCATTCATGCATGTTTCTCCAGATGGGAAGATGCTTGCTGTTCCTTCGACAGATAGACGAGCTCTTGAGTACGATCTGGATACAGAAGGCTATGGCCTGGACAGAAGGCCCGTGTTCTCTGTTGATGAACGATGCATAAGAGAGCACCTTTCCTCATACTTATCATTCTATGATACAGAGACCGGAACGCTTATCCGTGAGGTGACTGTTCCAGATTGTTGGATAACGCATGTCGTTTTCTCTCCAGTCAATCCATTGTTGATGCTTTTTAACAACGAATGGACTTGCAAGGATACAGGAATAAGACGTGTCTGGATCTATGACTGGAATAATGGGTACAAGCAGTTGCGTAGCGAAGGTAATGCCCGATCCCGTAATGACTGGGTATGTCATGAACTCTGGTCTTCAGACGGAAAATGGGTTATCTACCATGGCGAGAAGACAGGAGGGGCCTTTGTCGGCCGCATTGATCCTGTCTCAAGCAAATGCCAGGAAATCCTTCTTGATAAGTCGTTCAGGGCATACGGCCATTTTACTATTGATGGTCTGGATAATCTTATATGTGACGGATATTTCAAATTTCCTGATGATAAGGATATTGTTCGGGATAATCCGACAGATAATGGTCCGGATCCTCATAAGAAAAATGGGAGGTATATAAGCCTTGTCTTGCCGGATTGGGAAAGGGAAACGCTTGAATGGCATCCTCTTACAAATCATGATACCGACTGGCTTTCACAGGACTCCCATCCGCATCCGGTTGCAGATCATAGCAATCATCATATCTATTTTTCTTCCAGAAGGGATAAGACGATCGGCATTTACCGTATCGCCTATTAAAAGGAGCTGACATGGTTTTCAGTATAGCTGTAAGTGATATAATAAATAAAAATGCACCAGTACCTCTAACTGGAGATATTGAGGAACAGATAAAATATGCTGCTTCGCTCGGATTCAGCGGAGTCGAGATACATACGCCCAGTCCAGAACGGATTGATGCCAATAGAATAAAAACTCTTTGCAAAGAGCTTGGCATTACCATAACAACAATCGGAACAGGTTCAATTTTCGGTAAGTTCAATCTTTCAATAGCCGATCCGGATCCTGTAAGGAGGGAAGTCCTTTATGGCCTGCTTACGGAATATGTGGATCTGGCATCTGAACTTGGATCAAAGATAACCATTGGGTCGCTGAAAGGGAATCTATCTTCCGACAGAAATGCTTCTCTTGATATAGTCAGAGGAGAACTAAAACGTCTGAGCACATATGCTTCTAGACAAGGTGTGAAGATACTTCTTGAGGCAACTAACCGCTATGAGAACAACTATTTCAATACGGGAGATGAGACAGCAAACTTCATCAAAACTGCCGGATTAAGGAATGTCGGCATACTCATGGATGCATTCCATATGAACATCGAGGAAAAGGATCCCTTCTCGTGCTTTGAAGGTTATGTGGATCTGATCTGGCATATCCATGTTGCGGATAATAACAGACATTTTCCTGGAGGTGGTTCGTTTGATTTCCACTCATTTGCAGAAGAGATCAAAAGAATAGGGTATGATGGAATCATCTCCATTGAGTGTCTCCCTTATCCAGATGGGAAGACTGCTGCAACTAGATCAATAGAATTCATGAATGTATTTTTCAGAGTTTGATCTATTTTTGGTTTTCCTTCTGAAACTATGCCGGTAAAATTACAGTAACGCATTATTGCAGGAGAAATAGGTATGGCACAGAAGGAAAACCAGAATCTCAGCAGGTATACATATGAATATATCAAGAAGCGTATATTGGATTGTTCGATACTTCCTGGGGCGCCTATTGATGAGAAAGTGCTTCTGGATGAGATTCAGGTGAGTAAAACTCCATTTAGGGAAGCTCTGCTACTACTCCGCAATGAGAATCTTGTAGAGCTTCGTCCACGGGCAGGTTTCTTCGCCAAGATGATTACCGAGAAGGATGTAGAGGAAGTCTATTCTGCCCGTAAGATCATTGAGCCATATGCTGTTATAGATGCTCTTAGCATGCTCGATATGGGTCGAATGATTGCGTTGAATAACGACTGGGAGGCAACTGTAGATTCCGGGTTGTGTAATCATTTTCAGATCTGTGATAAGGACATGATATTCCATTCATTCCTTGTTTCAAGTACAGGCAATTCGCGTCTCTCCAAACTTTTTGAATCAATATGTCAGGAAGGCTTGAGAATAAGCATTTTCAATGCCATCGTGAAAAAGGACGCAGAAGATTATAAAGTGACAAGAGAGCATCATGAGAAGATGATCGACTCTATACTTAAAGAAGACAGGAAGAGCATAATAAAGGTGTACAATCTCCATCTGAATTTCTTCATGAGTAGCTGTATTGAGTCAATCAGGAGATATAACAACGAAAACAAGTGAGATTTCTGTCGAAAGGGTTGGTTTATAATAGCCTTATGGACGACAGGACAATCAGGATAATCACAACAGGCGGAACGTTCGACAAGCAGTATGATGCGGTGAAGGGAGAGCTTATATTCCGTGAGAGCCAGCTTCCGAGAATTCTCAACCAGTCGAGGGTGACACTGCCGGTACATCTGGATTCACTTCTTGCCGTTGACAGCCTTGTCATGACTGAGGATGAACGGCGTATGGTGGCAATGAACGCCCTTGCATCGGTTGAGAGAATGGTGGTCATCGTTCATGGAACGGATACGATGGTGAAGACAGCAGAGC
>CALXON010000109.1 GCA_944389985.1 uncultured Spirochaetaceae bacterium
CTTGCCGTTGACAGCCTTGTCATGACTGAGGATGAACGGCGTATGGTGGCAATGAACGCCCTTGCATCGGTTGAGAGAATGGTGGTCATCGTTCATGGAACGGATACGATGGTGAAGACAGCAGAGCTTCTCGAGTCCATGCTCGGAAAGGATGACGGACATGTCTTTGTCTTCACAGGTGCGATGATCCCGTATTCACTTGAGAACAGTGATGCCGTGTTCAACCTCGGCTGTGCCCTTTCTTTTGTCCAGACAGCCACTCCCGGAGTATACATAACAATGGGTGGACGACTGTATCCTGCATCCAATGTCAGGAAGAACAGGGAGAAGGGTATATTTGAGTATGCCAAATGAAGGAGAACCAGTAATGTATCAGTCGAAAATAGTTAATAAGGACAGTGATCTGAAGAAAAACTCGATTCTGCCTGGCATCCGATCTGACAACAGAGGAATGGAAGCTTTCAGGATGCTTCGTGCATCTGCAAAGGAAAATGGAATACAGGATATGGATACTGGAGAGATTAATGAGGAGATAAAACTTGTCAGAGAAGGAAATTAAAGAGAAAGTGATCCCCTCATAGGATTCCATTCCGGACTTTCAGCATATCTCTTTTCATCAGATAGTTTCTCTTCATGTCCTCTTCGAAGTCCTTGTCGCATCCGTACTCTCTTCCGAGAACTGGAAGCCATAGGGATGGATCCTCCATGCAGAGATAGAAGAAGACTCCGTCCTGAATGTCCTGAGGGAATGAAGAGTAGACATGGGAGAACATTCTCCTCTTCACGTCGAGAGGATATGAGAACTTCCCTGCAGCCGGTGTGAGCTCCATTTCAAGTATGCGGCTCTCCTCGCCCTGCATCCTCAGTCTTTTAAGGACTGATTTCGTGAATGTGAGTGTTCCTATGCTTATCGCGAAGAGATCCTCAGCCTTGAATTCCGATGATATTCTCCTCGTGACGGCCTCATACTCATCCTCCCATCCTCTGAAATAGACCATCGGATGGATGTGGAAGCCGACAAGATTGCCGTTGTCCCTTGCTCTCATCGCATTCTCTATCCTGCCATCAAGACTTGCTGTCAGATGCTCTTCCTTCCTGATGATCGTCTCAGCGTTGAGGCTCCATGAGAAGAAGATGTTCTCAGGATACTTCCTGTCAAAGACATTCCGGGCGCTTTTTGACTTGAGCTCTATGATCACATCGGGATGTTTCTCCGCAAATGCGATAAGCCCAGTGAGCGTCCCATGGTCATCGCCAAGGAGAATCGAATCCGAAGCCTGTCCTGTACCGATATGCCAGACAGAGTCATCAAGATCCAGTGCCAGCAACTTGTTCTTTATGTCAGATACCGCATGGATCTCATTCTCTGAATAGAATGCCTGGACAGAGCAGTATGAACAGGAGAATGCACACTGCTCGATGACATCAAGCGTCCTGAGCTTGCAGCATCTTGTCTTCTCTCCATCCACCGGACAGGGACATCTGCTGAGAACAAGCTCCTTGTCTGTATCCATGACACGGCTTTTCGGTCTCGGATGGATATTGGGCGTGAAGTCAGAATAGTCCGTCTCCGATGATCTGAGATGGTTCATATACGCTCTCATCGCCATGATGTACCTGTCTCCGTTCCTGCCGTCATTCCTGTTTTCAGGCGCCTTGTATATGGATGTGAATGATTCTTCCTTCCACTGTCTGAGGTCAGCCTCCTCTTTCAGGATCTCAAGCTTCTGGCTTTCGGTGAAATGATATGCCGAGAACAGGCAGGAGAGAGCGTTCCTTGTTCCTTCAGGGAGAGATCTGTATATGTCATCTGCAGCTTTCACGCTCTGAGTATAGATTGCAGAAAAGAGTTTGGGTAGGTATCTTATTTATATGTCCGAGAAGGCAAGAGAGATCGCCAGAACGTTACCAGACAACCCCGGCTGCTACCTGATGAAGAACAGGGAGGGCACTGTTATATATGTGGGCAAGGCTAAGAACCTGAAGCGCCGTGTCTCCTCATATTTCCTTCCAAACCGCAATGCCAAGACAGCAGCCCTTGTCGAAAAGATCGAGGATATAGACTTCGTCATAACGGGAAACGAGTATGAGGCCCTTGTTCTGGAGAACAATCTCATAAAGAAATACAATCCTCATTACAACATCCTTCTCAAGGACGGGAAGAGCTATCCTGTAATACGCATCACTAAGGAGGATTTTCCCCATATATTCAAGACAAGAAGAGTCATAAAGGATGGCTCGAAGTACTTCGGTCCGTATCCTGATGCGACAAGACTTGACACATACCTGAAGATGGTGGAGGACAACTATCCTCTCAGGCACTGTCAGGGACCGCTGAAGATGAGGAAGACTCCATGTCTTTACTATCATATTCACCGCTGCTCAGGTCCTTGCATCGGTGCCATCAGCAGCAGGGACTACATGGCCTATGTGAAGGAAGTGGAGGACTTCCTTTCAGGTGATGACACATCCCTTGTTCGGCAGGTGGAGAAGGAGATGCAGAAGGCTGCAAAGGAACTGGACTTCGAGACTGCTGCGAGAAAGCGTGATCAGCTGAAGGCTCTTACCGTCATGCAGAAGAACCAGATGGTGGAGGACTTCTCATCCGACAGCCGTGATTACGCAGCGATAGAGATGAGAAGCTATCTCTGTACCATATCGCTGATGCAGTTCCGTTCCGGAAGACTGATAGGAAAGGCCCTCTACAGAGCCGAATGTCTTTCCGATGAGACCGAGACACTGCTTTCATTCCTCATACAGTACTACAGCGACGGTGACAGTCTTCCCGGAGAGATCTTCGTCTCCTGTGACATCGACACAGAGCTTCTCTCCTCATATTTCAGGAACGAGCTCAGAGCCGGTGTCTATGTGACGGTTCCCAAGGACGGCAGACACTACAGGATACTCCGCATGGCAGCGGAGAATGCCTCCCGCGATGTCGAGAAGAGACTCAGGGAGGTGGATAACACACCTGCTCTTGAGAAACTCAGGGAGGAGCTTTCTCTCGATACGGTACCTCTTCATATCGAAGGTTTCGATATAGCTCAGCTGTCAGGAAAATACACAGTTGCATCTCTAATAGTATTCCGTAATGGGAATCCTTCTAATAAAGAATACAGGCATTTCTCGATAAAATCCCTTGAAGGAAAGATCGATGACTTCCAGTCAATGAGAGAGGCTGTCGGCAGGAGGTATCAGCGTCTGATGAATGAAGGTTTGCCGATGCCTGATCTCCTGATGGTTGATGGAGGAAAGGGACAGGTGAGTGCAGCTCTGGATTCTCTCTCCGCCCTCGGCCTCGATTTCCCGGTGGTGGGACTTGCAAAGGAGCATGAGGAGATAGTATTCCCCGGAGACAGGCCGTCCCTCTTCCTTGATCACAACGATCTAGGACTCCGGGTCCTCATCGCAGTCAGGGATGAGTGCCATCGGTTCGCAACGTCCTTCAACCAGCGTATGAGAAGCCGTGATGCCTCATTCTCACTTCTTGAATCGATAGAGGGAATAGGACCTGAAAGGGCAAAGCGCATCATGCAGACATATGGTTCTGTAGAGGCTGTCCTGCCGCTTTCAGCAGAGGAACTGGCCAAGGGTGCGAAGATTCCCCTTCCTGTAGCTGAGAGGGTCCTTCATAAGCTCAATTTCTAGATCGTGGAGTCGAGACCGCGCCCGGTCACGTCTATCCTGTTCTCTCTTCCCTTGTTCTTAATGATTGAATACAGGATCTCGGTGAATACGATCATATGCATCTCTCCGGATGTGTTCTTGATCGTGCTGTCCATCCTTCCAAGGTATTCCACTATCCTGGAGGCATCCTCAAGGGTATAGATGGACATGGCCTTCATGAATACGGCTTTCTCCCTTGCCTTCAGACCTTTCTGTGAGAACGATGCGGGGTATGGAGAGAGGCATGTGACCTCCTTCGCTATTGTATCCATGCCGTAGCCTCTCATTCTCATGTCCAGACAGCTCTC
>CALXON010000110.1 GCA_944389985.1 uncultured Spirochaetaceae bacterium
CTGCATTTGCCGTCTCGATAAAGGAGGACAGGATCATTGAACGTCTTTACTGAGGCTGCGGAAAGGGAGAGGAGGAATCTTCCCTTCGCGACGGTCACGATCATAGGAACAGAGGGAACAGTCCCGAGACAGAGCGGAAGGATGGTTGTCCTTCCCGATGGAACGATATATGGAACTGTCGGTGGCGGAATGATAGAGAAGAGGGCGGTCGAGGAGGCTGTCAGTGCATTGGCAGAGGGAAGCGGGCGGAGAATAACCGTGTCCAGCGGCTCAGGAGGCTCTGCAGAGCTTTTCATTGATATTCCCGTAAGAAGGAGATCCGCGCTCATCGTCGGATCTGGTCATGTGGGAAGTGCCATAGGTGAGCTTTTAGAGAGTATCGGATGGCATGTCACGATGTTTGAGAGAAACTCCTCCTTTGAGAGCATCGCTCCATGTATTGACAGCACAACGGCTGTCATCATCGCTGGAGCGGGTGACAGCGCCCTTGTCGATCCTCTGCTGTCGACTGATGCGTTCTATATAGGGCTTCTGTCATCAAGACTCAGGACTGTCCCATCCGATCCCCGTATCCACTGTCCGCTCGGCATTGATATCGGGGCAGAGAGTCCTGATGAGATAGCGGTTGCAGCGGTTTCAGAGATCCTCGCGGAGATCAATCATGCGACAGGAAGAAGCCTGAGGGACTGGAACAGGAACCTCATTGTGGTGAGAGGTGCTGGAGATCTTGCAACAGGTACGATCATCCGTCTTCACAATGCAGGCTACCGTGTGATAGCCCTTGAGACAGCAACCCCCACCGTGATAAGACGTACAGTCTCATTCGCAGAGGCCGTTTATGAAGGAACTGTGACAGTCGAGGGTGTGAAAGCTGAACTTGCCACAACGCTGAAGGATATCCTTCCGGTACTTGACCGTGGTTCTGTGCCTGTCTTTGTCGATCCTGAGATGACCGTTCTTGAGACATTCCATCCTGCCGTACTTGTGGATGCGATCATCGCAAAGAGGAATCTCGGTACAAGAAGAGGACTGGCCCCGTATGTCATCGCTCTCGGCCCGGGTTTCGAGGCAGGAAGGGACGCTGATGCGGTCATCGAGACGAAGAGGGGGCACAGCCTTGGCAGTATCATCCTCTGCGGCTCTGCAATTCCAAACACAGGTGTTCCCGGAATGATCGCGGGGTATGCTGCGGAACGTGTCATCCATTCCCCTGCAGCAGGAATCTTCCATGGTTTCAGGAACATAGGGGATATCGTGAGAAAGGGGGATGTGATAGCGGATGTCTCCGGTGTTCCTGTGACTGCAACGATCGACGGTATGCTAAGAGGACTTCTGCGTTCAGGGCTTGAAGTTCCTGAGGGCTTCAAGATCGCTGACATAGATCCCCGTGGAGCCGGTGCCGATTACCTGACTGTCTCTGACAAGGCGAGGGCGGTCGCGGGAGGAGTCCTCGAGACTGTCGACGGTTTTCTCCATAATCATCTCTGAATATTGCCATTGGAAATCATGGGGTATTGATGTAATCTCTAGTTATGGCAGAGAAAACGCTAGTAGAGATGATTATGGACCTCAGGAAGGGAGCCAGAAGGCTTTCCGCATCGTCTGATGAGGAGAGGCAGGAAGCTCTTGAGAAGGTCGCAGCGGCACTGGACAGTGAGCGTGAAAGGATCATGGAGGCGAACAGTGCTGATCTTGAGGCAGCAGGTGTGAAGGGGATGGCTCCCGCACTGATGAAGCGCCTCATGTTCACATCAGAGAAGATAGATACGGCAATACAGGGGCTGAGGGAGCTGAAGAAGCTTCCAGATCCGGTAGGAAAGATACTTGAGAAGCGTGAGCTTGATCCCGGTTTCATTCTTGAGAGGGTCGCATTCCCTATAGGTGTGATCGCCATGATCTTCGAGGCCAGACCTGATGCGCTGGTCCAGATATCCGGGCTTGCTCTAAGGTCTGGAAACGCTGTCGTTCTCAAGGGCGGAAGTGAGGCCCGGAACACCAACAGGGTCCTGACGGAGATCATAGCCGGTGCAGCCGGGCATGACTGGATACTCGGTGTGGAGAGCCATGAGGCTGTGGATACGCTCCTGACGATGGACAAGTACATCGATCTCGTCATTCCCCGTGGCTCGAATGCCTTTGTGCGGTATGTGATGGATCATACGCACATTCCTGTAATCGGGCACGCTGACGGTATATGCTCTGTCTATATAGATTCAGCTGCGGATCTCTCCAGAGCTCTGAAGATCGCTGTCGACAGTAAGATCCAGTACCCAGCAGCATGCAATGCCGCTGAGACGTTCCTTGTCCATAAGGATGTCGCAGATGCATTCCTTCCATCACTTGCAGCGTCATTCCGTGAGCTCGGGGTGAAGATGCATGCAGATGAGAGGGCTATGGCGTTGATTCCCGATGCGGAGAGAGCCACTTCGGATGATTTCGATACAGAATTCCTCGCTCTTGAATGCGCGATAAAGGTCGTGGACAGCATTGATGATGCCATCAGTCATATAACAGAGCATTCCTCCCATCAT
>CALXON010000111.1 GCA_944389985.1 uncultured Spirochaetaceae bacterium
GGAACATTCACGTTTGTTCTTCCTGAAGGTGTCACAGAGATAGAGTTCAAGGCCTCAGAGATAGGACTTGAAAATGGAGGAGAGTTCCGGATAGGAGATGTAGCCGCATCAGAGATTACGTTCCAGGATGGTCTGAAAGGCATGACAATAGGGCAGGGTGTTACGGATCCTGTGTATATCAATGCAGATGGAGGAGAGATATACGAAGCATTCTATTCCATTGATGTGTCTGAGCTTGATAACCCTGAGAATATCGTGATCACAGAGGTTCTAGATCATAGTGGAGAAGGTGGAGGCAGCCATTTCTTCTGCTTTGTAGACAAGTACGGACGTGAGATAACTACTGCTCAGCCCAGAGCAATCATAGATCTGTCTGGTTATGATGTCGTGTATCTGTATAATCAGATGGTCGTAGATTATAGCAATAACCATGATATGACTGATTCGCTGTATCTTCTGAATCCGACTCCTGTGAATGTTGGAGAGACCTTTACACTCAGAAACCCTTCTACATTCATTGTAGCTCCGTCATCTTCTCCTCAGTATCTTATTGTGGACAGACCCTCGGATGTCAGCCTGGGTGTTTTCATAAATGACATCAATGCACGGTTTGCCAGAACAGGAGAGCGCTTTTCCCATGTACTGCCTGTAGAAGCGACAGCTGAGCATATCATTATCAATATTCCTGCTCATTCAGAGGATATCCTGTTTGATTACGATGGGGAGGATCATAATGCTGAGCTTATTCCGGCTGATGGTCATATCAGAATAGAGGAGATGAAAAGAGGAACGAAGACTTTTACAGTTCCTGCAGGTGTGTTCATATTTCCTGTCATATGTACAGATCCATTGATTGACTGCACGTTGTCCATGACTACTGACATACCTGACGGAATGCTTAAATATACTCTGATCAACAGAGCTGGTGATGGTTATGGTCAGGGCATGATCAGCGGCGGGGAGAGCATGGAAACGGGAGATGGCCGCTCTTTTGACTGGTTCTTCTTCAGGACATATGAAAGGAAGGGAGGAACCTTCACATTAACCATCCGATAGTCAGAGACATGTTCATAATGCGTTGATCTTATGACTGAGAAGAGCAGGGGTGACCTGCTCTTCTGTGTCCTCAGTTACATCGTAAGGAATGCTTTGTAGCATGATGTCGCGTATTCGACATCCTTTGCTGCTGTTATCTCCCACGGGGCGTGCATGCTCATGACAGCCACCCCTGCGTCTATCACGCTCATGCCGTAGTAGGCTGCATACTTGGCTATCGTTCCGCCGCCTCCTACATCAACCTTTGCAAGTTCTGCCATCTGGAACGGAACCTTGTACTCATCCATCTTGGCTCTGAGCCGGGCGATGAACTCCGCGTTGGCATCTGAAGCTCCGCTCTTTCCTCTGGAACCTGTGTATTTGTTGAATACTATTCCCTCTCCGAGGAATGATGAGTTCTTTTTGTCGAAGAGAGATGCGTTCAATGGATCATAGGCTGAGTTCACGTCACTTGAGAGCATATAGGAGTTCATCAGCATGCGTCTGAGCTTCATGCTGTCATAGCCTCCGCTCATCCTTGAGAGAACCTCGGAGACAGCATTCTCGAAGAAAACGCTGTCCATGCCTGTGCTTCCCGTGGATCCTATCTCCTCCTTGTCGACAAGAACACAGCAGAGGGTACGCTCGGAAGGCTCTGCATGGAGTATCGCCTCAAGGGATGTGAACGCGCAGATCCTGTCATCCTGTCCATAGGCGAGAACCATTGAACCGTCGAGCCCCATCAGCTTTGACTTGCCTGCAGGAACAGCCTCAAGCTCGGCAGAAAGGAAGTCATCCTCAGCAATACCGTATTTCTCCTCGAGAACCGACAGTATGGCTTTCTTTCCTTTCTCCTTCTCTTCTCCGTTTCTATCATCTGAGAGGCCTACGATTATATCCAGATCCTCGCCTGCGACCGCCTCTGCCGCAGTCTTCTTCATCTGATCCTGAGCAATGTGCGGAAGGATATCCGATATGCAGAGTGCCGACTCGTCATCCTCTCCGATGGTGACGTTTATGACAGAACCGTCCTTCTTCGCGACCACACCGTGAATCGCAAGAGGTATCGTAACCCACTGGTACTTCTTTATTCCACCGTAATAGTGTGTATCGAGGTATACGATGCCGTCACTTTCATAGAGGGGCTTCATCTTTATGTCGAGTCTGGGTGAGTCTATGTGAGCACCCAGTATGTTCATTCCGTCCTCTGCTTTTCCCGATCCGATCTGGAAGAGCGCGATGGATTTACCGTAGACCTGGAAGTATACCTTGTCACCGGCCTTGAGGACGGATGTCTCTGAGACATTCCTGAAGCCTTCGGCCTCAGCGAGCTTTATGATCTCATTCACGCACTCCCTCTCCGTCTTTCCGTTGTCGAGGAAGTTCCTGTATTTCCTTATAAGTGAGCTGTCCATACACTGAAGATAGCACCAAATTCCATGAATATGAAGCGAGGTTCGCTTTTACTGTCATATTGGCTATAATCTCATCATGGCAAGAAGAAAAAGACATAACATCACCCTGAAAGCCCAGATCAGGAAATCACCGAGATTATTCATTGTCTATGTGCTTCTCAGACTCTCCGTAGTCCTCATCATGATAGCCCAGATCTTCAACAGGGACTGGCAGAACGTGTTTCTGTGTGTTCTGACACTCGTGCTCTTCACGGTCCCCTCATACATAGAGAAGAACTGGCATATCGATATACCGGATGGTCTTGAGATCATCATTCTCCTTTTCATATATTCTGCCGAGATCCTCGGCGAGATAAGAGCCTATTATGTGAATATCCAAGGGTGGGATACCGCGCTCCACACCATCACGGGCTTCCTGTCAGCTGCAGTGGGATTCTCTCTTGTCGACATCATAAACCGGAATGAGAACACCAAGCTCTACCTTTCTCCTGTGTATGTCGCTCTTGGTGCGTTCTGCTTCTCAATGACGATCGGGGTCTTCTGGGAGTTCTTCGAGTTCTTCATGGACACGACTTTCGGCCTTGATATGCAGAAGGATACGATCATACATACAATAAACACGGTGACGCTGGATGAGACACTATCAAACAAGGTCGTGACCATAGCAGGAATAACGGAGACTGCAGTCAACGGTGTGCCGCTGAATATAGATGGATATCTCGATATAGGTCTCATCGATACGATGAAGGATATCTTCGTCACATTCATAGGCTCTGCAGTCTTCTGTCCGCTCGGACTCATCTATCTCAAGACAAGCGGTAAGGCGAGATTCGCAAAGAAATTCATCCCGTCATTGAAGACCCCGGAAGAAGAGTGCGGGGATTCTGAAAACTGAAGATATATACCCGTAAACAGCTGGATGGACTATGTTTCATCCAGTGAATTCAAAATCTGTTAAATTCAGTTTGACAAATTTGTTAAACTGACTTTAATGAATTTGTTAAAGTCACTTTGATAAATTCTGAATTAGCCTTTATAA
>CALXON010000112.1 GCA_944389985.1 uncultured Spirochaetaceae bacterium
ATCACGGTGCGTGTCCGGAGAAGTCTGTCATTGAGACTGGCTTCCGGCTTATATTCCTTGTTATCGTTTTCCATAGTATGCAGAATATACCCCAGACAGGGACAAAAGGAAAGGAGTCATTCCTCCAAGGCTCTTCTGATCTCGCTCTCCCTGAATCCTTTTCTGAGCAGCATGGCTCTGGCGCCGGCCTCTCCTTTCTTCCTGACAAGGCTTTCCATATATGTCCTGAGAAAAGGAAGGTACTCCTCGTTATCCCATGAGTCGGAGAGAGCTTTCTCTGCTATATCACCGGGAACACCCTTCTCCTTCAGCCTCATCCGTAGCACCATCCTGCCTTCAGGATTCCTTCTCAGCCTTGAACGTATGAAAGATGCAGCGTAACGCTCATCGGAAAGGCTGTGCTCATCACTTAGTCTGGAGATGGCATCATCAACCTCATTCTTTCCATAACCTTTCGAAATGAGTTTGTCATGAATCTCTCTTGAGGAATGCTCCCTGATGGCAAGCAGCTTCAACGCTCTCTCATATGCATCCATGACACGATACTACCATTGGGTGAATTCTCCGGGCAAGTCACCGATCATTTCACAACGATTTATAGATTTAAAATACAATTGCATTATATATCAATACAATTATATTATATATGTAAGAGGGGAAGACAATGGCTACATCATTAATACAAATCCGAATTGACAATGATCTGAAACAGAAAGCAACTACATTGTATGAGCAACTTGGTATAGATCTGCCAACAGCAATAAGAATCTTTATTAAGCGTTCTGTACAGACCGGTGGAATTCCTTTTCCAATGACTATCCAGTCGATTGACCAGAAAGCAGAGAAAGCCGTTGAGGCAATGCGCATGATCAGCGAAAGGGCAAAAGCAGAAGGTCTTTCTGACATGTCACTTGAAGAAATAAACGAAGAAATTGACTCAGTCAGAAAGCACAGGCCATAGTTTACATACTCTGCCCTCAATGAAAAACCGGACCCCGAGCTGAGATCCGGTCTGAACTCTGAAAGATAAGTGATTATCTCTTTGAGAACTGGAAGCGCCTTCTTGCACCCTTCTGGCCATACTTCTTTCTCTCGACCATTCTCGGGTCTCTGGTCATGAAGCCAGCCTCGTGGAGTGCGTGGCGGTAGGACTCGTCATAGTTGACGAGAGCTCTTGAAAGTCCATGTCTGCAAGCCTCTGCCTGTGAGCAGATTCCGCCGCCGACGACTGTGATGACAAGATCATACTTGCCCTGAGTCTCTGTGATCTCGAACGGCTGGACAACCTTCGCAGCGTTGATAGCATCGACGAAGTATGCAGCGATGTCCTTTCCATTGATAGTTACCTTGCCATTTCCATCGCGGAGGTAAACCCTTGCAACGGAGGTCTTGCGGCGTCCGACGCCGTGGCCAAGATTGATGTTCTTATTCTCTTCTTTCTTAGTAGCCATATCGCCTCTCCTTAAATCTCAACAGCTATCGGCTGCTGTGCCATGTGCGGATGCTCTGCTCCTGCATAGATCTTCACGTTTGTGAAGAGCTTTCTGCCGAGCCTTCCATGAGGAAGCATTCCCTTGATAGCGTGCTCCATCGGATATGTCGGCTTTCTCTGGAGCATCTTCTCGAGAGACTCAGCCTTGAGTCCGCCTGGATACATTGAGTGGCGATAATAGTACTTATCTTCCATCTTGTTGCCGGTGACGCTTGCCTTGGCTGCATTGATAATGATTACATAGTCGCCCATGTCCTGGTGCGGCACATACTCTGCCTTGTTCTTGCCCCTGAGTATCCTTGCTGCTGCAACGGCTACACGGCCAAGGTTCTTGCCCTCTGCGTCAATGAGATACCACTTCTTCTCGATTGACTGAGGCTTAACGAAAATAGTCTTCATAAATCAACCTTCCTATTATTCTCTGAGGAATGAATCCTTCCTGCCCTGCAGGCACGCAGATCCAGCCAGACGGATCAGCGGAACGAGGTTCACCGAACCGGCAAAGGTCCTTGAAGACACAGGTTTTCCGGGGAAAGGAAGTATTCTGAAGATCGCTCTTCGGTCCCGGTGCCATCAGGATTATCTCTGCAGATATCCTCATCCCACCTTGCGTGAGAGTGCGCAGAAAACTGCACGATTTGGCATTATATAGAATTAACGGCAAGGATGTAAAGAGGACACACCGACTAAAAATAACTCTGACTAAACGAAAAACAGAAGAACAGAAACAGAATCCGTTCAGTCCTGTCTGGTGGTCTCAGATCTTCTCAAGTGCGGCGAATGCCTCAATGAACTTTGCAGTCCTTCCACGGAAAGAGACTGTAAGCACTCTTCTGTCCTTTGAGAGTTCCTTTATCTCTGTTATCTCCCCTTCTCCGTATTCCCTGCTTCTGACTCTGTCACCGACCTTGAAGGTACCATCGGCATTCTTCTTCTGAGGTTTCTTCTTTATCACATTTACCTTCAGATTACCCGCCCATGACGGCTCGTTGGAGACATATGTCCTCGGCTTATAGGAGAAAGTACGGCCCATGTAATCATCAGGGGATGTGCTTCTGTTCCTGCTGTTTATGGCAGAGGCATCTCCTGCAAGGAGGTTCTCAGGTATCTCGGCAAGGAAGCGGGATGGAATCTCCCTCTCCGTACGTCCCCACATCGAACGTGAGGATGCGAACGAGAGATAGAGAGCGCGTCTTGCCCTTGTCATGGCCACATAGAGGATTCTTCTCTCCTCTTCCTCCTCCCTCGTCGTCTCTGTGCTCCTTCCCGGGATGATCTCATCTTCCAGACCGACAGCGAACACCCTGTCGAACTCAAGGCCTTTCGTGTTGTGCATCGTCATCAGCGTGACGCCATGCTGATCCCTCGGATCCTTGCTGCCAAGTGTTGTCGTATCGAGAGTGAGCTTCTCAAGGAAAGCCGTGAGATCCTCCCTTCCGGATCCGGCCTCGGAGAGAGCTGACACAAGGGCTCCGAGGTTCTCGATCCTCGCTGTCCTTATGCTCCTGTCAGGCTCACTGTTGAAGTAGTCATAGAGTCCTATGTCCTCGAGAGCCTTCTTGAGGATGTCACCGAGATTACCGTCATCATCGAGAGCGGCGGAGGCACTTTCCCATGCGGACATGAATAGTCTTGCCCCATCTGCGGCCTGACCTGAGGATGATGAGATGAAAGTCCTCAGGTCCTCCATTATGTCATCTCCAAAGGAGAGTATCCTGGCGATCTTGGCTTCTCCAATTCCCCTCGCCGGCTTGTTTATTATCCTTCTGAAACTGACCGTGTCACGGTGATTCATGAGAATGTAGAGGAATGCCAGCGCATCCTTGACCTCTTCCCTGTCATAGAACCTGAGGGCTCCGATGACCTTGTACGGAATCTTCCTGTCAGTGAATATCTGCTCAAAGATCTGTGACTGGGCGTTCGTCCTGTACAGGACTGCCGTGTTGTCATAATCACCGAAATTTCTGATCAGTGATGCAACCCTCTCCCCTTCCTCTCTGCCGTCCATGCTGAATATTACGGACGGTTTGGGACCTGAGAGACCTTCCGCACTGACAAGCTCTTTCTTGTGCCTCTCCTTGTTGTGGGCAATGCCGGCTGCTGCCGGTGCCAGGATCTCGGAGGTCGAACGGTAGTTCTTCTCCAGCTTTATCTCCCTGACGTTGTCGAAAGAACCTGCGAAGGTGAGTATGTTCCCGATCTCAGCTCCTCTGAAAGAGTAGATCGACTGGTCATCATCACCGACGACCGTAAGCCTTGTTTCGGGAGAGATCAGCGCACGGAGCATCCTGAACTGTATCCTGTTGGAGTCCTGGTACTCATCGACAAGGATCATCCTGAAACGTCTCTGCATTGCATCCCTGACCTCGGCATCATTCTCAAGAAGCCAGGTGCTTTTAAGGATGAGATCGGCGAAATCGGCATTGCCGGAGGCCGCAAGTGCCTCCTCATACCTGCTGAATATCGAGGGAAGATCATACTCAGGAAGAAGCTCGGTAAGTCCGGGAGACTCCGGAGTCATTCCCCTGTCCTTGGCCTTCGAGATGGCCTTCTGGACCTGTCTCAGATCCTTCTTCTCAAGCTTCACACAGGACGAGAGCAGCTGAAGCGAGTCGTCATCGTCATAGATGCAGAAGGATGGAGAGAGACCCGCACGCTCTCCGAAACGGCGGAGTATGTACGCTCCGAACGAGTGGAATGTCCTCATCTCCATGCCGGAAATGTCCACCCCCGGAAGAGCATCCGCGACACGCGTCCTCATCTCCTCTGCAGCTCTGTTCGTGAAAGTCACTGCAAGAATCTGATACGGCCTGTAAAGCCCCTCTGAGACCGCATAGGCGATCTTCTGTGTTATCGTCCGGGTCTTTCCCGACCCCGCGCATGCGAGGATCAGGAGATTGTGATCAAAATCAAGGACAGCCTCACGCTGCTCGTCATTCAGGATTGAAAGATCAGTCAATTCTGACTCCTTCAAGATCGATACCGCGCACATTCGTGATACCAGCCCTCACGATATCGCCCTCCTTCATGTTTCTGCCCATGACAACAGTCAGTCCGTCAACATCGGGAGCCTGTGCGTAGATCCTGCCTATGGCGAGATCCTCACCCTCGACCTTCTCCTCTATCAGTACATCATACTCATGTCCGACAAAGCGGCGCAGCCTTCTGGCCGTAATCTCCTCCTGTATGGATTCAAGCTCCTTCTGCCAGACAGCGGCCTGCTTATGGGCCTTCATATGCTCCTTCTCCCCGCGCATGTCATATGCAGGAGTATCCTCTTCGCGGGAATAGAGAAAAGAGCCCATCCAGTCGAACTCAGCCCCCTCTGCAAAGCGCTTGAGCTCCTCGAAAGCCTCCTCATCCTCTCCCGGGAAGCCGAGCATCAGCGTTGTGCGTATCACCGCCTCAGGGATCTCGCTGCGTATTGAGTTCACGAGGTCTGTATATATCTTCCTGTCACCTGTACGGCCCATACCGCGGAGAACACTCACTGCAGCATGCTGGAACGGAATGTCGAAATAAGGAAGTATCTTCTTCCTTTCCTTTGCAAGGCTGATAAGCCCCTCCGGGAATGTATCCGGGTGGATATACAGCATTCTCAGGACGAAGTCACCATCAAGGGAGGAAAGCCTGTCCATGAGCGGGACGAACATCTGCTTCCCATAGATATCAAGGCCATAGGCACCGAGATCCTGCGCTATGACATTGATCTCATAGACACCTTCGGAGATCAGTCTCTCAGTTTCCTTCACGATCTTCTCCAAAGGTCTCGATCTCAGAGGCCCCCTGATCAGAGGAATGGCACAGTATGCGCACCTGTGGTTGCAGCCCTCACTGATCTTCAGATAGGCACTCCCCTTGAATCCGAGAAGTTCCTTCCTGTCATCCCTCTCCCTGTCAGGATCAGGATACTCCGGTATGAAGACCCGTTCTGTCTTTCCTGCGAGGACATCCGGAAAAGCCGAGAGATCGTGGTTGCCGAATATCGCATCAGCCTCCTCCAGCTCCATCTCATGGCCATAGCGCTCTGCAAGACAGCCTGCGAGTATTATCCTCGCTTCAGGATTCGCCTCATGAAGTGAGAAGAAGGTGTTCACGGACTCCTCCTTCGCGCTCTCGATGAAACCACATGTATTGACCACTATGACATCGGCAGAAGACGGATCCTCTGTCCTCTCATAGCCATTCTCCTCCGCATATGCAAGGAGTATCTCTGAATCAACCTGGTTCTTGGCACAGCCAAGGCTCTCAATATAGATCTTCACGCTCTGAACTCTAGCCTAAAGACACCGGACAGGCAAGGCTGTTATCATCAGGTCATGGACAGAACGATCAGAGCAAGAAGTCCTGAACTCGACAAGATCGCAGCAGAGCTCAGAGAACTTGCGGCAGAAAAGCTGAAAAGCCTCGGATTATCAGTAAATGCCGTATCGGAAATCCTCATATCGCCCGATCTCCCGGACAGCGCTCTGGGACTGTTCCGTCCAGATGACAGAGCCATCATAATCAGCGAGGAGCTTGTGACTGAAGGAACACGGGAGGATATCTGCAACATATTCCTCCACGAGCTTGCCCATGCCATCGACTGGCTTATGAATCATGGAAACGGACATGGGTCATCTTTCCATGAGTGCTGCAGGCTGCTCGGACTCTCTCCCGGATTCTCCAGAAGCAGGGTAAGTCTCTCCATAAGAGAAAGAA
>CALXON010000113.1 GCA_944389985.1 uncultured Spirochaetaceae bacterium
ACCACATGATGCCGACACTGACACGACCGCCGCAGATGCAGGAGCGAGCTCCTTCTTTCCGGCTTTCTCCAGTGTCTTCAAGAGCAGAGGAATGATGGCAAGCACCGCATATGGAGCAGTTATGAACGGGGATATGATGAAAGCGGCAGCTGCCGAGAATGCGATGAGAGTGCAGGTGTACTGGAATGATGACATCAGTACACCGACAGGTCCGTAGATCCTTTCCTTCTCAAGTCCTCCAGCAGCGACTGAGAGCATGAAGAGCGTGAAGAATGTCTGCCATGGCAGTGATACGATCATCTCACCTGTAGGTGGCGTCACGATGAATGAAAGCAGCATCAGCGCTCCGGTGATGATGAGCGGAATGAACTTACGCATTCTCCGTCTCCCTTCCTGCAGCATCGAATGTATATACTTTCGTCTCCTCAACGGCCTTCTTTATGATCTCATCCATCTGGAGCTCCTCGAAGTGACGTCTGGAGACATCCTTCACAGGTCTTGTAATCGGATGTTTGGGGGAGAATACCACACAGCAGTCCTCATATGGCAGTATCGATGTCTCATATGTCCCTATCTTTCTGGCTTTCTTTATGATCTCTTCCTTGTCCATTCCGACAAGAGGCCTGATGACAAGAAGGTCCGTCATGCTGTCAGTGAACGACATCGCGTCGATAGTCTGTGATGCGACCTGGGAAAGAGCCTCTCCTGTGATGATCGCCTGTGCTCCGTTCTCTTTCGCGATGATCTCCGCCGTTCTCATCATCGCAGCCCTGAACATCAGCGTGGCTTCCTCCTCATACCCGTTGTCACGGATGTGAAGCTGCCCTTCGGTGAATGGAACCACAAAGAGTCTCAGCCCCTGAAGATACGGTGCGATGAGGGAGGCAAGTGTCTTTACCTTCTCCAGAGCAAGCTCAGATGTGTAGGGATAGGCATGGAAATAGATCGCATCAGCCCTCATTCCGCGCTTCGCCATCATGTATCCTGCGACAGGGCTGTCAATGCCTCCTGAGAGGAGGAGCATGCCCTTTCCTGCAGTTCCTGCAGGGAGACCTCCCTCTCCCTTATCCTCATCGGTGTAGAGGTATGCCTCTCCCCTTATCTCGCATGTGAGGGTGTAGTCGGGATTGTCGAGATCAACCTCGAGTGCCGGAAAGAGTGACGCGACGACGACCGCGAGCTCGACAGCTATCTCATGGGAGTTCAAAGGGAATGTCTTGTCCTCACGCTTTACGGTGATCCTGAAAGTACCTTCATTCCTGAAATTCGAACCGGGAAGTATCTCCATGGCTTTCGCCTTGATTCTCTCGATATCCTTCTCCGCCCTGTATGCCCTCGCGTATCCTGTTACTCCTGTGGTCGTGGACAGAGCTTTTTCTATAAGCTCGTCAGGAGCCTCTTCGCTTATATATGCATAAAGACGGCCTTTCTGCCTCTCTATCTCTGAACTGTATGGCCTGAGCTTGTCCTTTATGTTGTGTCTGAGCCTTTTCTCGAAGAGATTCCTGTTTCCTCCCTTCAATGAGATCTCGCCTTCCTTGATCAGGTAGAGTTTATCAGCCATTGCCTATCTCCTTGACAGCTTTTATCAGTGCCTCAGCACTCTCCATGTCGGTGCTTCCTGAGAATGATATCCTCACGGCATTTCTTGCCTTGCTGCTTCTGATGCCCATGCCCAGAAGTATCTTCTCTCCCTCTCCCTTCGCATTGTTCGAGCATGCAGAGCCTGACGATGCCGCGATGCCTTTGTCGGAGAGCATCCTGACATAGACTTCTGACGGAAGAGGGGACACGAATGAGATTATATACGGAGACGCGTTCTCAGGCGAGAGGATCTCAAGTCCGAGAGAGGAGAGGTTGTTCCTGATGTATCTGTTGATCTCTCCGATCCTCCTGTTCTCACTCTCCCTGTTGCCTGTCCACATCAGGACAGCTTTCTCCAGTGCCGCGATCGCCGGAAGATTCTCCGTTCCTCCTCTCTTTCCTTTCTCCTGTCCTCCTGCCGGGGCAAGCGGACGGAAGGATTCAGGGGATCTGAGATACAGCATTCCTATACCTCTCGGTCCGTTGATCTTGTGTGCGGAGAAGGAAGCACCGTCTATTCCGAGCTCTGTGATGTCATAATCAATCTTGCCAAGGGCCTGAACGGAATCGGAGAAGAAGAATATCCTCCTTCCGTTCTTTTTCTCATATGAGCGTACCACATTCACAAGAGCCTTTATGTCCTCTACCGCTCCTGTGACATTGTTCACAGCCATCACCGCGACAAGTTTCGTGTCCGGAGTCAGAAGCTCTTCAAGTTCCTCCGGGTCTACTATGCCCCCTTTCGCTTTCAGAGTGACGGTATCCCATCCGTAGCGTTTCAGGATCGGAAGCCAGGAGGCCACCGCCTCATGCTCTATTCTTGAGATGATCACGCGCCCGGGCTCCTGAAAGAGCAGTGAGGAGAACACCGATGCTATCGATTCGGTGGCTCCTGATGTGAAGAAGAGTGAGGATGATGGTATGTGCATCGCATCAGCGATCGATCCTCTGATCCTCTCGAGTTCCTTCTTTGCCCGGATTCCCTCACTGTGTACGGAGGATGGATTCGCGAAGAATTCCCTTTCTGTCTTTATGTAAGCCTCAAGCGCCTCATCCGAGAGCCTTGTGGTGGCAGCATTGTCGAAATAGAGATCCATGGTGAGTATTACAGTGGTTTCCGCTCTTTTCTGCAAGCGGTCCGGTAAATATAATCGTCTCTATGGAAAGAATGTTCAGTGTGCCGCTCAAAGGTGGAGCCATGACAGATGTTTACGCACTCTCATCAGTGGATGAGCTTGGACCGGTTCTGAAGGATTATGACCGTACGCTGATGGTCACGGACAGCAACGCCTCAAAGCTTGTGGATCTGCCTTCATCATCCATCGTCCTTCCTCCCGGGGAATGCGAGAAGAGATGGGAGAGCGTTGACAGGATACTCTCCAGAGCGCTGGAACTGTCCCTTGCCCGTGACAGTGTCTTCATCGGCTTCGGAGGAGGAGTCATCCTCGATATGGCTTCTTTCGCCTCATCAGTATATATGCGCGGAGCAAGGCTCGTGCTTGTTCCCACAACTCTCCTGTCGATGGTGGATGCCACGCTCGGAGGCAAGACAGGCTTCGATTACCATGGCATAAAGAACCTTGTCGGAACATTCTATCCTGCTGAGGCTGTGCTCATCGTCCCGGATACACTCCGCACTCTTCCTGAGTCTGAGTTCAGATCAGGACTCGGGGAGGTTGTCAAACATGCGTTCCTCTCAAAGGACAGGAAACTCCATGAATTCCTCATTGAGAACCATGATGCCATCATGGCAAGGAAAAGTGATGTGCTTTCCGAGATGATCAGACTCTCTCTCGAGGTGAAGATCTGGTACATCACGAGGGATCCTGAGGAGAAGAAGGGAATCAGATCGGCACTGAATCTGGGACATACGTTCGGACATGCGCTTGAGTCCTTGAGAGGATTCTCTGTCTCACACGGGGAGGGGGTCGCATGGGGTATGCACAAGGCCTTCAGGGCCGGTGTGGAGCTCGGTGTCACACCTGAGGATTTCGCATCGTCAGCCGTCTCCCTTCTGGAGCTCTATGGCTTTGATGGCGATGAAAGCATAGCAGATGATGAGTTCTCCAGGTATCTTGCCGCGATCAGAAGTGACAAGAAGAAGAGCGGTGGAAGCGTGAAGTTCGTGCTTATGGAGGGACAGGGACTGCCTGTACTGACGCCGCTTGCTGATGAGGATATAAGGAAGGCTGTCTCCTGCTGAAGGCTCCGTTAATTGACCCAGCAATCGTAATGTCTTATGATGATTCCACCATAACAGGAGTTAAGGGGTTTCTGCATTTATGAAGAGCGCTAGGCTGAGCATCAGCCAGGAATATCTCAGATTCACGATCGAGGCTGACGGCGAGGAGATGACCGGAGAGCTTGAGAAGACATTCTCCGACATTCTTGAAGGGGATCTCTCCGGAGACAGTGCAGTCGCCGCGTTCATCCGTTCGGAGAATCTCAATACGGACAATACTGAGACAATTTCCGATGAGCTCTCGAAGTATCCGGGAACGAGATGCCTTGTGAATTACTTCGGCATAAAGGACAAGCCGGCTCTCAAGCATGTGGACAAGATGATCTCCTCCCTGAGAACCGCGGAGCTTCTTCATTCTCCTCTGGACATGCCTTTCACGTTCGACTATCTGAAGGCCGTACACTCACATCTTTTCGGAGACATCTATCCGTCAGCCGGAATGATCAGGAAGTCACTCTCATCAAAGCATACAGAGTTCTGCCAGCCTGAGTTCATTGAAAGTCAGGCGGAGATACTCTTCTCGAAGCTCCGTGATGACAGATATCTCAGTTCCATCGATGATGTCGATGATTTCGTGAACGAGCTTGCATACTACATGGGAGAGATGGAGGCACTTCATCCGTTCATGGACGGTAATGGCAGAGCCTCCCGTTTCTTCTTCAACTCCCTCGCTCTCTCCGCCGGCTATGAGATCGGCTGGGGCAGTGCGGATCCGGATCATTTTCTAGAGGCGAATGTCGCGGCGCTTGATGGTGATTATCAGGCACTGATCGATGTCCTTGAGGAGATTGTCATCCCACTTTCAGAGGACTGATTCACATAAGATTGAGCATCTTCGCCACATCCTCGATGCCGAGGTAGCTGAATACTGTCTCCTTCAGGCTCACGAATGTGCTGACAAGCGCATCCATCACCTTGTCTCTTGTGCTGTTCGGGGCGACATAGTCAAAATCTCCGGAAGGAGTCTCTCCTGTCGGTACGAACGGGGTGAATGACCAGTCAGATGTGCGGAAGGAGCTCTCGATCCTTTTCTCATCCTCTTCAGGAAGGGCATGGTAGAAATCGAGTCCTGTTATCTTCTCGACATCATCCACTGACATCGCATATGCTTTCAGGTCCTTGTCCGATCCCTCATTCGGAAGCACGAAGCCTATGGCCTTGATCTCCGGTTCTGTGTAATCAAGGAAAACCTTGTAGAAACGTCTGGGAATAGCCACCTCATTCTCTCCTATGGTCTTGTACGGTCCATCAGTGAGAACGGGGCCTGTCGTTATGTATATGCTGCCGTTGTCATAGGCCGCGGTCCTCGCGACAGCCTCGAGATCAGCCCAGATGCCTCTATTGAACGAAGGTTCCTGAGGAGCCATGTTCGAGAGGAAGAATGTATCGCTCATCGCATCTCCTGACCACTTGAAGTCAGCTGCCGGTGCCATGTGGCCTCTGTCATAGCCGCTTTTCCTGTAATCTGCAAGGGAGGCCGATCCTGTCGATACATCAGGATCCTCCCTGAAATTGTCATCCCTTTCTGCAGCTGTTCCGAGAACCTCATCGCGTGTGAGCTCGTATGCCACCCAGGATGGAAGCTCGTACTCCTCATTGTATGAGAGTGTGTATCCGGTATGCCTTATGATCTCCTCGCCCCTGACAGGTGCCGGAAGCTCGAGATCCGGTATCCTGTCTCCTGTTTCGTACACGGTCTCTGCCGATGATGGCGTGAGATACGAGAGAACGAGGAATAGAACGATGATCACAAAAACCAGTATGATGATTTTCCTTAGAAGATGTTTTTTCTTTCTGCTTTTCCTAGCCATGAATCCTGAATCCTTCCAAGATGTATCCCGTTCTGTCCAGTACCAGATATGTCAGACCGAACAGGATGAACAGAATTATAAACGATGAGATGCCGAGTGGGAGTGAATTGTTTATGAAAAGAGCTTCTGATGCCATTGATGATGAGGTGTAGTTCACCAGCAGCGTGACATGGAGGTTGTTCACTATGTGCATCGCCGTTCCTGCCTCGAATCCTCCGGTGGCAGCTGCAAGCAGGGCTGCAAGCGCTCCCCAGCTGAAATAGTAGAGCAGGGCTGGTACGGCAGCTGTTCCTGTCTCTGTGTTTCCTCCGTGCGCCAGCATAAAGAGCAGCCCAGTGATGATCACATATGGCAGCGCCTTCACCGGTGATGAGGGCCACCTTTCTCCATGGATAAGCCTCATTGGAAGGGCTCTGAAGACCAGCTCCTCTGTAAGACACTGCACCGATGCACATATCATGGCTGCGCAGAGCTCAATAAGGAAAAGTCCTGCTCCGATTCCCGTCGGTGATATGTTCCTGTATGAGATGAGATCCAGAGCAATGGCTCCTGCAAGGTATATGATGGCCGGGATGATGACACATTCCCTTCTGATTCTTCCTGAGCATGGTGAGATAA
>CALXON010000114.1 GCA_944389985.1 uncultured Spirochaetaceae bacterium
TGTATGCAAGCTCGCCTGTCCATACATAGTCATCAAGCGGAGTTACAGGTGTTCCCTCTGCAGCGTTAGTTACAGCGATCTGGACCGTTGGGTTTGTAGCAAAGATACCTGTTACATCAACAGTAGCTGTAACTGTCTTTGTCTCACCTGCTCCGATTCCATTTGTGAATGATACTGTGTAATCAACGTTTGGAAGGAGCGTGATCGTTCCGTTGACATAGGAAGCCTCGACAGTGAAGAGATTTGCATCAAGCGTTGTGACTGTGTCATTAGCAACAGTAGCTGACTCAGGAGCTGCTGTGACCGTGACGCCAGTTGCCTCATATGCATTCACTGCGACTGTCTTCTTATAAGGCTGACTATCCTTATTAAGGCCTGCATTGACCTCAATTGTCATTTTCTCAACAACGACGTCAGATCCTTCTGTGATGTTCAGTCCAGAAAGAACATCAGAAGATCCATCGCTGTAGTGGACTGTTACCTCAAACTTCGAAGGATCGAATGCCTGACCTACAATGAAGTCCTGCGTCTGCTTTACATCTGCAGAAACAACATATTTTGGCAGGTTGAGCGAAGGCTCAGAGCATCCTGCGAATACGAGAAGCACAAGAACGATTCCCGTGATAAAGATTGATTTCTTTTTCATCTCTCAATCCTCTCCTTAGTAATTTCTGTAAACCATCCTACCCCCCCCCGGTATCGAATTGTCAAGAGAATTTGATGAAAAAGATTGAGAAATTATTAATGCCACTAGGATTTCTCCCAGTGGCATAGAATTAATCATTGGAGACGGTCTATAACCGTTTATCCCTGAAGCATAACGGAAGAACTTCTGTCTACTTTCGAAAAAGCCACTGAGTGAAAAACATCACTTATGTAAACTTCTGAAAATACAAGATGAAAATAAATATTTTTTCTGTCTACTTTTGTTGACAAGTACAAGACAAGTACACATATCCTGCGGATAACTTGTATTTTTCTGCATATCCATCTTGCGGGTAGCTGAGATTTTTAGCAAATTCCATCTTGCGTATGGTTGACATATAACATTTGAACCATTACGGTTAGATATATGGAATTCAAGCGGAAAATCTATGATAAATTACTTGAATGGAAGAAATTGTCCCAAGGTCGCAAATCTGTTCTCATAGAGGGGGCAAGGAGAATCGGGAAATCAACCGTTGCCGAATCATTTGCAAAGAATGAATACCGCTCATATATCCTTATAGATTTCTCCAGAGCATCAAAGGATATTCTGAAAGCATTTGATACACTTGATAATCTCGATATATTCTTCCAGACCCTTTCGCTTTATAGTGGAGTCAATCTTTATGAAAGGGAATCAATCATCATCTTCGATGAAATCCAGAAATTTCCAAGGGCCAGAGAAGCTACAAAATACCTTGTGCAGGATGGCAGATACGATATCCTTTCCACAGGTTCACTTATCTCAATCAAGGAAAATGTCAAAGATATCGTCATTCCTTCTGAGGAACAGAAGCTTAAAATGTACCCGATGGATTTCGAGGAATTCATCTGGGCAGAAGGCGAAGAGGTTCTATGGAATCATATATGTGACTGCTACAAGCAGAAAACAGCTCCTGAACGATTCAGCCATGAGAAAGCTATGCGGATATTTCGTGAGTATATGCTTGTAGGAGGAATGCCCCAGAGTGTAAACGCTTACCTCTCCTCCCATAGGAACTTCCATGCCGCTGATATCGAGAAACGATACATATTGGAGCTTTACCGTGATGATATCCGCAAAGCCGCAAAACGATACAGCTCTAAAGTATCTGCCATATTCGAGCATATACCTGCTGCCCTATCTACCCACGAGAAGCGTATAGTGCTTTCTGAGTTTGATGAGAACGGAGTATTCAGCAAATATGATGATCCTCTCTTCTGGCTGGAAGATTCGATGATCTGCAACATGTGTTATAAATGCAACGATCCTTCCGTTGGTTTTGCCCTTAATCTCAACGAAAGCAGGGTTAAATCCTATATGGGAGATACAGGTCTGCTTGTCAGTCTGGCATTCTCTGAAAACGAACTCTCTGATAACAGCCTCTATAAAGCTATAATGGATGATCGGTTATCAATAAATGAAGGCATGTTGTATGAAAATGCAATAGCTCAGATGCTTACCACAAAAGGAAAGAAGCTGTATTACTATGCCCATTACAATGAAACTCTGAAACGAAATGACATTGAAATCGATTTCCTTCTGTCAAATGAGAGCAAACTTAATTTCAAAGTATTTCCTATTGAGGTGAAATCATCAAAAAACTACTCAACAACATCACTCAATACATTCAGAGCACGGTTCAAGAACAGAGTGGATACAGCTATAATCATACATCCAAAGAACTACTCTGTTTCAGATGATGTGGTTAAGTATCCTCCATATATGATTCCATTGATCTTATCATGAAATAGCATAGCCTTCTCCATACAGACTAAGAGAAGGAAGGCTCTCATCATTAATGCCACCAGGATCTCTCCCGGTGGCAATAAGTATTAACATTGGAGACGGTTATGTACCGTTTATCCCAAATTCATTGCACGGTGCTTCCACCGCGCTCTGCCCAGGTGTTGTCACCTGAGGCATACCGCCGCTTGTAGTCCCGAACTGTATATGTGTTCAATCCTGCAAGCTGAGCAGTCTTCTTGTAGCCGAAGCCCTCTTCAAACAGTTTCAAGCATTCCTTACGTTTCTCTGTTGGAATCCTCTGTCGGAGGGATGTCTTTCTGTCTTCCATATTTAGCCCTCCAGTATTACCCGCCTGACGGTCATGTCAGGCAGGTACGAGATAATCAGTTCAAAGTAACACTTATGGAATTGTCTACCTTGTCTGTGAATGTCATATATGACCATGTTCCGGTAAGCTGGATTGTATCGCCAACAGAAGCGACGACATCATTCTTTCCAGTGGATGTCGCATACTCCTGATCGAGCTTTACAGTGAATCCATCCTTGAGGCCCTCAGAACCATCTGCCCACTTGACTGTGACATCATAATTGACACCTGTAAGAGACTGGTTTGCACTGAGAGTGTCTGTTGTCTTGTTGAACACAACACTTACAGGAATGTTCTGGACACCAATCTGGACTGTACCAGTACCAGTTACATCAAGCTCATTGCACTTCCATGTGTACTTGACTTCGTTTGTGATACCGATGTTCTCCTTTGAAGGTGCGACAGGCTCGAATGTGTAGCTGAGTGTCACAGGAGCCGGATTCTCCTCATCATAGTCTGCTGTTGTATCAGCCCATATGATAGTTGTCACAACAAAGTCATCAATTGAGTAGTTCGAACCGTAAGCCTTGTATCCCTTAGGTGCAAGAGTTACAGCTGTTGGATAGTTCTCTACAACCTGAACATCAATTGTTGTCTCAGTCTTTGCTGTCTCAGGATAATTTACCTCAGTCAGACCATTAAGCTTAACAGTGAATGTCTGAGTTCCGATATCATCCTTTGTAAATGTCTTTGGATCGACAACCTCAAATGTATCCGAATCAGCGACTGTGTATGTCACAACATTTCCGCTGGCATAAGTTGCCTTCAGAACCACATATGCTTCAGCGAATGACTCGCCCGGAACAAAATACTTCTTGGATGTGATCAGACTTGCCTCAAGATCAACAGCATAGTCGTCAACAAGAGTAATCGTTATAGCTGAAGCATTCTCTGCCTTTGTTGCGATGAAGATACCTTCTGTATCTGTTGCTACAAGACCAGAAAGCACACGGGTAGGAGCCTTGATGTACTCATATCTCTGATATGCAGCATCAGAAAGATACTTATACTCCATATTGACTGTCTGAGTAGCACCTGTTCCAAACTTTGTGGCATTTCCATCAAGCCAGAACTTCACATCTGAATCATTCTCAATGAGCTCGAATGCATAGCTGGTACCATCTGTAAGCGTCTTATAAAGCTGGATCATGGCCTTGCCATCGAAGTCACCATTCTTGAAATACCTTACGTCGTTATCAACAGATGGCTCAACAATGGCATAAGCAATTGTTCCATCCCACTCAAATGAGCTGTAGTCAGTCTTTGTTGTGTAAACAACATTGAGCTTTCCTTCCGCCTTGAGACTGTTATATGCAGCAGCTACTGTGGCAGTACCTTCCGGAGTACTCTCAGAGAGAGCAGCATCAAGAGTTGCCGTGACAGAAGTAGCAGAAAGACCTGCATACGGAAGATCGACTGTGTACTCCTCTGAATCAAAGCGGCTTGTATATGTTGCTGTCACAACAACACCTGCATTGGAGAGATCAACAGCTTCACCTGCAGCAGACATGTCAGTTCCAACAGCTGTCTCAGGGACCTTGATTCCAATGCTCTTGATTGATGTCACAAGAACAGGAGCACCTGTAATCTGATAGGGATCTCCATCAACACCAATACCAGCATTTGCAGAAACTGTTGTTGTAGCAGAAACCGGGCCTGTACCAGTAACGACATTGCCCTTCAGAGTATCTTCAGAGTCATCATCATAATAGACCTTGACCTCGAACTTTGAAGGATCAAAATTCTGTCCCTCGAGAAGGTCGCCAACCTGAACTATCTCAGCTGAAACAACTTTCTTCGGGAAGTTAATGCTTGCCTGCTCGCATCCTGCAAGAATCGCAAGAACCATAAGAGCCGCAAACACTACAGTAAAGATTGATCTCTTTTTCATATCTCTCAATCCTCTCCTTAGTAATTTCTGTTAACCATCCTACCCCCCCCCCGGTATCGAATTGTCAAGGGGATTTTGAGAGATTGGAGA
>CALXON010000115.1 GCA_944389985.1 uncultured Spirochaetaceae bacterium
TCTTCCCCTCATATGACCCGCTCTTTCCAAGACCTTCGATCTGATGTCCCAGTCCGTGATCCTTATTGGATGAACGGACATATGAAAGCGGCTTGTAGAGCATGTCCGCAAGGCTCGTCGCATGAGGGATGCCCGCCGTGGCCGTTCCTGCTATGTTGTCAGGATTCACCGAAAGCGATGAGAGCATGTCAGCGAAAGCATCCCTTATGAGTGCCCTGTATTTCGGCATCGCCAGGAACTGTCTGTTGTCGTTGTATATGGGCATCCTGTATCCGGAGACCCATGTGAACGGATCGGAGGGCGAGAGTCTGATCGCCCCAAGCTCAAACGCTCCCTTCGCAAGAAGCGGTCCGTAGTATCCTGTTATCTCAGCTAAAGTCTTCATATATCTATTCTAACCTCTTTCAATGCTTTTTCCAGATTTCCTTGAATGTATGGAAACGTCCGCAGTATGCGCATGCGAAATGTCCGTCAGGAGTCCTGTAGAATGCTGCTGGAACACCCTCTCCGTTAACCGGATTGGAAATACATGCGTCATTCTGACAGCAGAGATCATCGAAGTTGTAGATCCTCGGCGGCATGTGCGTCCTGTATTTCTCGAGGACCTTTCCATCCCTGATGATGTTGAGCGTACAGTGCGGAGCTATCGCGGCAAGGCGCTTGAGATCCTTGCGCTCAAACTCCCTTGCACCCGGGCGGAAGATGATTCCCTTGTACTTGCCGTCCGAACCTGTTGAGACCCACTCTCCTCCTCTGGACTCATCCAGACCGAGAACGGAGGAGATGAGGCGCATGTGACTCCTTATCTCACCGGGATCATCGCCTTTGCAGATGTGGTCGATGACGATTCCGTCTGTTATCGGGCGGACACCCTCCGAGTAGTTCTTCTCCTTCTTCGAAGCGGATGGCTCGACCTTTATGATGTACTCCTCCGTCTTCCTGTCATCGTCATGCTCGCCGGGAACGGGAACATAGTCATCCCCGATCTTACCTGCGATCAGGGAAAGGAGGACGATGCGGCAGTACATGCCGTTTATGGCCTGTCTCTCCCAGCCGTTGAGAGGCGTCTTGTCAAGCCATGTGGGGATTGTCGGATGTTCCTTGTGACGCGGAAGCGGATGATAGAACTTCGTGTTCTCCTTGAGGTACGGGAGGAACTCCTTCCTGAACGTGATGGCTCCGCGGAGAAGCTCCTGCTTCTGGAGGATCCTCTCACCCATTCTCTCAAGCTGCGGCCTCGTGAAATACCAGAGCCTTGCGGGATCACCTGCCCTGAGATACTCCTCGATCGACGGATAGAGTGTGACCTCAAAGCCGTTCTCCTTCATCTTCTCGATATAGCTCTCAGGCATCATCAGCTCTTCCGGCGCGATGAGGTCAACCTTCACATGATCGAAGATCCTGAGTCCGTCAGCCTTGGAGTGTACGGTGCGTCCATGGTAGAGATCTCCGACGAGTGCGACATGGATCGAGTCAAAGGACATATCAAGATCCTCAAGGAATGAGAACTCATCAAGAAGCTCCTGTGTCGGATGCTCATGCTTTCCGTCTCCGGCGTTTATGAAGGCAGGTCTGTATGGCAGACCGTTGCGCTCTGCATACTCCGAGCACTCCTCTGAAAGCCACTTTGTCAGGCCTTCGACCTTGCTCCTGACAATGAAGATCGAATTATGGTAGCCGGAAAGCATGTTGAATGTATCGGCATAGCTCTCGCCCTTGTTGATCGAGGATGAGGTCGTGAGCAGCTCCGAGACCTTCGCATGGTGGAACTTGGCAGCATTCCTGAACGATTCCTTCGTTCTTGTGCTGTCTTCCAGGAACACCTCATAGATGCCGAAATCCGGATCATCAATCCTGAATCTGGCCATTGTCTTCTCATCGTCACTGACGATGGCTTTCTTCAGCTCACTGACCTTCCTGAAGAAATAACGGCGCTCATTGATCGAAAAGTCGTCGATGACATTAAGAGATCTTGAAGCAAAAACGTTCATTACCTACTCCCATGTTTCAAAAAAAAGCCGGTACATACCGGCTATATCATTACAACAGAAAACAATGCGGACGTGAAATGCATCCCGGTTCAATTACTGTGGACATATTCCTCATCTCGCACCTCTTCTGATGAGGATACCAGAAGGAGATACCGATGTCCAGACAGATGTGGAACAACGGAGCTCCCTCTCCCCATGAGATACGGAAACCGCCCGGAAGAGCTCTATCCGGGCAGTCAGCTGATCACGCAAGCGCGATCACTTCGATCTCGACCTGGACATCCTTGGGAAGCTTTCCTACCTGGACTGCTGAGCGTGCGGGAAGTACAGGGGATGACTTGAATGCCTCGGCATAGACCTCGTTGACAGCTCCGAAATCATCCATGCTCTTGAGGAACACAGTTGCCTTCACGACCTTCGTGATGTCAGTACCGGCAGCCTTGAGCACCTCATTGATGTTCCTGAACACCTGCTTTGCCTGATCAGCAGCGCTTCCCTCAACGACATTTCCTGTAGCAGGATCAATTGGGATCTGTCCCGATGCGAATACCATTCCACCAGCCTTCACAGCCTGGCTGTACGGTCCGATTGCAGCAGGTGCTGCCTTTGTCTCAATCTTCTCTATCATCATTTGCCTCCTTGGCGGAGAGAATGCGGAGTATGTCCTCAGGAGAATCCGCATCAGCCTCCCCCTTTCTGAATCCGAATCCATAGCCTACACCTATGAAGCCCGTACCGGCTTCATCAGCTCCGGCTCTGTCCGTCACTGTATCACCGACCATCACAGTCTGTCCTGCAATAATGCCCAGATCAGCAACAGCAAGCTTTATTATATCGCCCTTTGTCCTTGTTTCCACCTCATTCGAACCCCGGACAGTGTCGAATATCTGAAGTATCCCAAGATTCTCAAGGCATGCCCTCACGAGACTCTCGCCCTTGAATGTGGCCACACCAAGCAGGTATCCTCTCTCATGCAAGGTCTCAAGGAGCCCTTCCATTCCGGGATACAGCTCCATCATGTACATTCCACGAGCTGCGTACTCCTTCCTGTAGATCCTCACCGCATCATCAAGGAGTGACTCATCGAGGCCGAACGCGATGGAGAAGCATGAACGGAGGGGAGGGCCGACAAAACGCCTCAGCTCCTCATCAGAATACTCCCTCCTTATGCCCAGAGTACGGACCGTATGCAGGGCCGTGTGGAATATACCAGCAGATGAGTCAGCAAGCGTACCGTCGAAATCGAAGAGCACAGCCTTAACCATTGATGCACTCCATCATCGCCTCATGGGCACATGCAGATGATGCGGCTATCTCTATCCACGAGTCATCCTCCGCAAGGAGCGTGACCCTTCCACCTGCCTCTCTGACAATGATCATTCCCGCAGCGCAGTCATAGATATGCAGTCCAAGCTCATAGTACATGCTGACACGGCCTGAAGCCACATAGCACAGTGATATTGCTGCAGAACCGAGCGATCTCATATCCGAGACGGTATAGTAGAACCTCTCCATCCTCTCCATGTACTCATGAAGGAGATGGTGGTGTCTGTGAGGT
>CALXON010000116.1 GCA_944389985.1 uncultured Spirochaetaceae bacterium
CCTGGAACGTAATCTCTGATGCGGCTACATCTCCTATCCGGAACTCTCCTCCATTTTCAAGTCCTATCTCTGAGGCCTTGAACTCTATCTCTGTGACACCTTCAGGAAGAACAAACGTGAATGTTCCCTCTCCAAGGTTATTGATGGATATATCTGTGCTGCGAGCCAAAACCGCATCAGGTGTTTCCACCTTTGTTGCATATATTGTATAGAGTTTACCGCTTTCCAGACCTGTAAGAGTGATTGTCTGATTGCCGCTCTCAATGACAACAGGCCTCGATACGGCAGTATCATTGTCACTTCCATATGTGATCACTGTTCTGATATCCAGAGGTCCGGACAGAACCACAGGATCATCATTATGGCTGCCAGACGAAGGACTGCCGGAACACGATAGCAACAGGAGAATGAATATATAAACAAGAAACTTCTGCATAAGACACCTTTTTTAAAGGATACTCCATTTCTGCAGAAGTCAACAAATCAATGCTTATAAGATGTTATGAGAATTGATTATTTCTCAATCAGGCTCTGATCCATCAGATACTTTTTCAGGGTTTCCTTTGTTTTTCCGGCATCAATCTGGACGTCGGTTCCCTTGATCGCGATACCCTTCTTTACCGTGAAGTTCCGGTATTTTGTCGAGAGCTTCCTCTCTACCATGGCAAGGCCTGAATCCTCATGGGTGCAGACCGGATAGAGATTGACGTGACAGCCGCTGACTGTGTCGAGGAATGTATATACGACCATCGGAAGATCCTTCCACCAGTTCGGATAGACCAGTACAAGATCGGTCACCTCTGACATGTCTGGGGCAGGAAAAGCAAGCTCCGGGCGGACATTGTCATCATGCTCCTTTCTTGCCTGTTCATTGCATTCCATGAGATTCGCAGGATACTCATATGTTGTCTTGATCTCATATGACGGAGCACCTGTCATATCGATGATCATGTCTTTCATGATGGCAGCACTGCCCTTTTCCACAATACCGACTTTGAAGTTCTCTCCCTTTCTGGAGAAGTATGCAACCAGAATGTTCTTCATGTTGTCCTCCGGAAAATGATAATAGCTGTCTTCACGACAATAGTGAAGTCAAGCAAGGAGGTGCCATCTGCCGGCACCTCCCTAAATCAGCAATATTCAGGAAGTCTACGGTTATTTTCCTTCCTTGATGAGCTCGGCTTCCTCTTCCTTTGAAAGGAATGCGGAAGGAGCAGGCTCGACACCCATTCTCCACTCGATGATGTTGACGAGGAAGAATGTAAGGGTTCCGACAGCACAGCCGAATACTACAGGGAGAATTCCCAGATAGAAGTCACCACCGGAGAGAAGCTGCCAGATGACAACGCCTATCGTACCGGTAACGATCGAAATGCTTCCGGAGTGTCTTGTTGCTCTCGGCACGACCATTCCAAGGCCATAGGCTGCGAACGGACCGGCACAGCGGATCGCGAATGCGAATGTGTTCATCGTGACGATGTTTATTCCGAAGAGGGATATCAGCATGGCGATAGCGCAGAAGAGGACATTGCAGAACCTTGTCCAGAAGATCGTCTCCTTGTCCGTGAAGTTCCTGCCCTTCTCACTGTAATGGATGAGAATGTCATTGATGAACATTGTCGACATACAGAGCAGGTTAGAGTCTGCAGAGGACATTGTCGCTGAAATGATAGCCGCAGCTATGATACCTGTGACGACTGTCGGTGCGAAATGCTCTGTAACGGCCATCATTGCTGTGCTTCCCGTGATTCCAGGGATGGAATCCTTCATTGCAAGAGCTGCAAGGCCGAGGAGTGTCGGGAATACTGCCATGGCAGCCATGAGCACTGCAGAGAAGATGGAAGCTCTCATCGCGGTCTTCTCATCCTTTGCACTTTCGAAACGGCTGATCATCTCAGGACCTGAGAGGAACGTACAGAAGTAGTTGAAGATATAGCCGATGATGACGACCCAGCCGATCTTGGTCGGATCAAGCTGCTCTCCGGGAAGCTTGGATGCTATGACATCCCAGCCGCCACAGCCGTTCAGGACTATAGGAGTCGCGATGGCGAGACCGAAGAGAATGATGATGAACTGCACGAGGTCGGAGATCTGGTCCGCGATCATTCCTCCGAGTGTCGTATAGAGAATGATTACGACACCAGCGATCACGAGACAGACATTCATCGGAATACCCGTCAGCGTGGCGACAACGGAACCGGAGGCTGCGACCTGACTTGATGTAAGACAGAACAGAGCCAGAATATTGAGAACCGCAGAGAAGATGGAACTGCCCTTTCCGAAACGCCTTCCGATGACTTCCGGAATCGTGATGGCCATTGTCTTCCTGATCCTCGGAGCGAAATATGCAAGAGGTATCATGGCGACAGATGCGGCAAGGACGTACCAGATCGCACTCATACCCCAGCTGCCGAAAGCCTTGTCTGCAAGACCAGTGGTTGATCCTCCTCCGATGTTATTGGCTGAAAGTGAGAATGCAACCATAAACAGTCCCATTCTTCTTCCTGCGATCATGTAATCGCGGCTGGTCTTGATCTTGATACGTCCGACAACGAAACCTATGAGAAGCATGCCGATAAGGTACCCGATGACGATCACAAGAGCACCAGTATTAATATCAAACCCCATATTTTCTCCTTCTCTGAAAAGATATTCTATTGTCCCTTGGGTTTTGAAATTCCGCAAGTCTCTTGACTTATCACGGTTTATAACTTATCTTATTGATAACGATTATCAATAATGGAGGCCTAAAATGAAGTACATCTGCAACCTTTGCGGTTATGTATATGACGAGGAAGCTGGCGATCCTGACAACGGAATCGCTCCAGGAACAAAATGGGAAGATGTAGCAGCTGACTGGGTCTGCCCGCTCTGCGGAGCCGGTAAGGACGAGTTCTCACCAGCTGAATGAAAGATCGGGGGCTGACATCAGGTGAAACGCCTGAATGCAGCCCTCTTTTTCTGTCCTTGTATCATTCAACGTAGAAAAGCATCTCACCGTATGTCGGATACGGCCAGTTCTTCTGTCCTACTATCAGCTCAAGCTGATCAGCATACTCTCTGACCTTGGCCATTCCCGGAATTATGGACTCACGGGAATAATGGGAAAGCGATGATCCTTCGTAATCAGAGGCAAGCTTCACAGTCCTGTCGAGATCATTGCAGGCTGAATAGAGTTTTCCGATAAGCCCTTCAATCTCTGCAAGTCTCTCACTCTCGGCATCAACGTTCATTCCCGGAAGAGCGGCCTTCTTCTGCACTATTCCTGCTGCGATTGACGAGGAGTACTCCATGACGGCAGGAAGCACCTGACGGTTGATCATGTCGATGAGTGTGAGAGCCTCTATATGGATTGTCTTTGAATACTCTTCATGAAGGATCTCATACCTTGAGTGCATCTCCACAGAGTTATATATGCCGAACTCCTCAAATAGCGCGATGTTCTTAGGAGAGATGAATGTGTCAAAGGCATCGGGAGAGGACGGGAGATTCAGCAGTCCGCGTCTTGCAGCCTCCTCAACCCACTCCGATGAGTAGTTGTTTCCGTTGTAGACTATGCGCTTGTGCTTTATGTATGTGTCATGCACAAGATCCTCCACTGCCTTGTTGAAATCCTTGGCTACTGAAAGAACCTTGTAGAATTCCCTGAGAGACTTCGCGACTATCGTGTTCATCACGACATTCGGCTCAGATACTGAGAATGATGAGCCGAGCATCCTGAACTCAAACTTGTTGCCGGTGAATGCGAACGGGCTTGTCCTGTTGCGGTCAGATGTGTCCTTGGGGAATGCAGGAAGGACATGGACTCCCAGCTTTAGCTCCTCTCTTGCCTTTCCGCTGGTCTTCCTTCCCTCTGCAATCGACTCGAGTATCTCGGTCAGCTCATCGCCGAGGAACATGGACACGATGGCGGGAGGAGCCTCACAGGCACCAAGTCTGTGATCATTTCCCGCAGAGGCGACAGAAACCCTCATGAGATCCTGATACTCGTCGACAGCTTTCATCACAGCAACAAGGAAGAGCAGGAACTGCGCATTGTCCCGTGGGCTGTCTCCTGCATCGAAGAGGTTTCTGCCCGTATCTGTGGACATTGACCAGTTGTTGTGCTTTCCGGATCCGTTTACACCCGCAAACGGTTTCTCATGAAGAAGACATGCGAATCCATGACGCTCTGCGACCTTCTTCATGAACTCCATCATCAGCTGGTTGTTGTCCACCGCGATATTCGCAGTCGTGAATACGGGCGCAAGCTCATGCTGACACGGAGCGGCCTCATTGTGTGATGTCTTGGCATAGATTCCAAGCTTCCAGAGCTCCTTGTCCAGATCCTGCATGTATTCGGATAC
>CALXON010000117.1 GCA_944389985.1 uncultured Spirochaetaceae bacterium
GTGAGAGGAAGCTCTGCTGAGATCACAGCCTGACAGACTGCCTTGATGATCTGGGCCCACTTGTCCTCCTTGCGCTGTCTTATGACCGCAAGCTGGAACTTCTTGCGCTCCTGCTTTGTCGCATTGAAGACTCTTACGAGATTGTCCCCCCTGGGAGTTATGGCAACTCTCAGACCATGATCATTCGTGCTGGTTACCGCAAAACCGTTGCAGTATTCTGAGAAAGCTCCGAGGAGCGTGGTCACCTGGGGAACCTCTACAAGTACCGCAGGCTCTTCTCCATATTCATCAGCATGGGCTTTTACAGTTCCGTCCATGTATTTCTCACACCTTCCAGCAGGATTATAATGAATCAGTGCCTCCCCCTGCAAGTAGAGCAGGCAAAGAGACATATGCAAGAAAAAAGACCGGGAAAGAACCCCGGTCCGCATGCGCCTGAGAGCAGTCTTACTTTGACTCTCTGTTGTATCTCTTGTTGAAGCGCTCAACCCTTCCTGTCGTATCGACAAGCTTCTGTGTTCCTGTGAAGAACGGATGACATGCTGAGCAGATTTCAACATGCAGATTCTTCGCAGTGGACTTTGTCTTGATCACGTTGCCGCATGAGCAATGGATTTCCTGAAGCTCGTACTCTGGGTGGATATTCTTCTTCATCTTTCTTTCCTCCGGTCTATCGTATATATCGTCTGCTTTCACAGACAAGGGATATCACATCATCCTTGCTGGTGTATTCATCGAGTCAAGGAACTCCTTATTGTTGTTCGTTTTCTTCATCTTGTCAATGATGTTCACCGACATGTCCATATCATCAAGATTTCCGAACGCAGTACGGAGAAGGTACACCCTCGACCTGACTTCCTCTGAAAGGAGCAGATCATCTCTTCTGGTACCGGACTTCTTGATGTTTATTGCAGGGAAGCGGCGGTTGTCTGCCATCTTCCTGTCAAGGACGATCTCGTTGTTTCCCGTTCCCTTGAACTCCTCGAAGATGACTTCATCCATTCTGGATCCCGTCTCGATGAGTGCTGTCGATATGATCGTGAGTGATCCTCCCTCCTCGATGTTCCTGGCTGCACCGAAGAACCTCTTGGGCTTATGAAGGGCGTTGGAATCGACACCTCCTGACAGTATCTTTCCGGAAGCGGGAACTGTCTGGTTGTATGCCCTGGCAAGTCTTGTGATCGAATCAAGGAGTATGACGACATCCTTCTTGTACTCCACAAGTCTCTTCGCCTTCTCAATGACCATCTCCGCAACCTGTACATGGTGCTGTGCCTGCTCATCGAATGTCGATGAGATGACCTCGGCCTTTACGTTTCTCGCCATGTCCGTTACCTCTTCCGGACGCTCATCCACAAGAAGCACGATGAGTATGACCTCAGGATGGTTGGCAGTGATTGCATTGGCGATCTTCTGCATGAGGACAGTCTTTCCCGTACGCGGCGGTGCGACGATCAGTGATCTCTGGCCCTTTCCGATCGGGCAGAAGAGGTCGACGACGCGGGTCGAGAGATCTGCAGTCTCACCTTCTACTACAGTCTCGAGACAGAGCCTCTCATCGGGAAAGATCGGAGTCAGGGAATCGAACGGGGCGCGGATCTTCGCCATCCTCGGCTCCTCGTTGTTCACCTTCAGCACGCGGATCACAGCCGCGCTTTTCTCCCCCTCTCTCGGAGCACGGATCTGTGCGTATACGAAGTCTCCGGTCTTGAGACCAACAGCCTTTATGATGGAAGCCGGAACATATACATCCTCTGTCCCTGCAAGGTAGTTGTTCACAGCGTATCTGATGTATCCGAAGCTGCCCTCCTGGAGGATTTCAAGAACACCTTCCACGAGAAGCGCTCCTCCTGATGCAGAATGGAGACGGAGCATTCTTGCAATGAGCTCATGCTTTCTGGAGTCAAGAATGACCTCCTCGGGAATACCGGCCTCCCTTGCCCTGTCCCTCAGCTGATCGAGATGCAGAGCCGTGAGGACGGAGATGAAGAGCTGGGGAGCATCAGGATGCTCGTCGAGGTTTATCTCGGGAGGAAGCTCCTCCTTCCTGTTCCTGCTGTTGTTTCTCTGATGTTTGTCACGGCGGTTCTGCCTGTATCCGTTCCTGTCGAATTTCTCGTCACGGACTTTCTGCCCTTCAGCATCTGCAGCACCTTCTCCCTGAACATCGGCACCATCTTCCTGTACGGACTGGAAACCTTCCTCCGGAGCTGTAATCTCCTCAAAGGATGGGATCTCGGCATTATCCTGGACCGGACTCTGCTCAGTCACAGCAGGGTCTGCCGCCACCTCTGATGCAGGAATGCTCTCCTGTACCATCTCATCCTGAACAGCTGTACCGGAAACCTTCTTGACGGTCACACGGGGCTTTCTCTTTATTGTCACGCGCTTTGGAGCTGTCTCTGTGGCAGCTGCCACCTTGTTCTTTCTTGGTCTGCCTGGCCTTCTCTTTGCAGGAGCCGCTTCCGAAACTGTAGCTGTCTCTGCTGCAGCTGCGGCCTCCGCAGTTTCGTCAAATAAATCTGACATTAATTATTCTCCGGGTTATTAAGCAATCAAAAGAATTATAAGAGCCCAAATAGGCTTAACTGGTTATACTCCGAATGTTAATCGGTTAACGGCCTGAAGTCAACATGAGCTCAGATATAAGCCCATGCTGACGCGATTTCCTCTGGATCCTTTCCGTTGATATACAGCGAAAGAAGGATGAATGCCGCCACACTTGATCTCCTGCGTATGGAGGAACGTCCCCACGATGTGAAGCTGAGCCTGACACTCTTCGTCTCGAGATCCTTTCCTGAGAAACCTATGTATACAGTCCCGACAGGTTTTCCCTCATCCTCATCAGGTCCGGCAACGCCGGTTATGGAGAAGGAATAGTCAGAGCCCATTATGTCCCTCACACCATCTGCCATGTATCTGGCACACTCATGGGATACTGTTCCATATTCCTCAATGACATGATGTGGCACGTTCAGGACCTTCTCCTTCGCGGAAGCGGCATAGGAAGTCACGGAACCGACCATGAATACCGATGATCCCGGTCTGTCTGTAAGAAGCTCCGAGGCAAGTCCCCCGCTGCAGCTCTCAGCGACTGAGATGGTCGCATTATGACTCTTCAGGGTATCTATGAGAATTGAGAGAGGATCGGTGTCACCATCAGCAATGCGCCCTTCCCCTAGCATTCCCCTGAGCTTCGCGATCGCAGCATCACGCTCTTTCCGGCTCTTTCCTGACACATACAGGGAGATCCTGAAATCCTGGAATCTCGTTCCCCAGTCGAGCTCGGGATCAATACTCTCGTAAAGCTCCTCAAGCTTGGCTTCGGCAGTGATGAATGAGGAATACTCATCACGTTCTGCATCGGGAAGATCAAGTTTGTTCCTCACAAGAGGCAGGACAGTGTCATAGAGCATCGGTTCAAGCTCTCGGGGAGGTCCGGGAAGAGAGATTATGAGGCAGTCCCCTGCATATCCGTAGAATCCGGGAGCGGTACCGTTTTTGTTGGGGATGACCGAGAAACCTTCCGGAATCAGGGCCTGCTTCTCATTCGCACCGTATGCCCTGTCTCCGAGATCACTGAGAAGATGTTCCCAGCACTCCTCATTACGACGCAGCGGATGACCGGAGGCATCAGCTATCACACGACGAGTCATATCATCGGTGGTAGGTCCAAGACCTCCTGTTATTATCACAAGTCCTGAGCGGGATATCTCCAGACTCAGTACTGCCTCGATCGTTCCGTCATCCGGCAGTATCTCAAGCTGTGAGACATGCACTCCCAGATGAGTGAGCTCCCGGCTTATCATCGGACCATTCTTATCCTGGATTATTCCACGGGTAAGCTCCGTTCCGATCATTATGAGACTGGCTTTCATACCTTCTTCCTTCCCCTGACGGTGCTGACAATCTTCATGACGGCACCCGCAATTATGATCACATACGATGCCCAGACCGCGATATGGGCAAAAAGATCGATATGGCTGGAATAGAATGTAACCGGTGTGTCATCGTAGATCGGCACCTGATATAGCTGCCAGCCCATCGCGAACGGCTCCATGATGTCATGGATCGTTCCTTCCGGCGTGATGAGGCAGGTTATACCGCTGTTCGTTCCTCTGACCATGGGCCTTCTTGTCTCAACAGCCCTCAGGGAAGCCATGGCGGCATGCTGCATCTCTGCACTCACCTTCTTGGACCAGTTGTCATTCGTCATGTTCACGATGACATCCGCTCCCGCTGCGGCGAACTCGGATGATATATAGCCGAAGACATCCTCAAAGCAGATCGGAGTGGAGAACCTGACACCGTCAGACTCAAACACTACAGGCTCATCTCCCTGCTCCCACCAGTTGTAGTCATTCGCGAGAAGCAGATTGTACAGCCAGGGCAGCTCCTTCTCATACGGGAAGTACTCTGTGAACGGAACGAGATGCTGCTTCCTGTATGTCTTCTGAATCGCTCCATCGTCAAAGAGGATGACTGTGTTGTAATCAGTTCTGTTCATGGAACCATCCGCAAGAAGCGGAGGCTGGGACGGATCCTTGATCACACCTTCAGGATTTCCTGTCACAAGAGGCACACCGAGGTTTGATGCGAAGCTGACGAACTCATCAACCATCTTCGCAGTCGCCTCATACCCTGATCCTTCTGTCGAATAGTTGGTATGCCATGCAACAGATGGAACGAATGCTGTCTCACTCCATACGACGAGATCAGGATCGGTTGATGAGAGTGCCTCAAGCGTAAGACGGCGGAGATTGTTGAAATTATGGAGATATGTACTGTATCCGCCCTTCCAGGAATCATGATTATGCTGGACTGCAACAACATTCCATACTGAATCAGGCTCCTTGTTCCTCCATTCTGAGATCCTCACCGCTCCATAAACGAGGGATGCGGCCATGAGTACGGCCCAGAGGATGACAAAGGGAAGGTTGGAGAGAATGTACTTTCTGAATGCAGGATTCTTTCCTGAGACGAAATCCGAAGCATAGCGCCCGAGAAATGCCTGAGGAAGGACTGCAAGGAAGATTATCCCCCAGATTCCCGTTATGTCCGCGATCTGCACGAATGCGTGGAAATCATAGAACGCATAGGAGATCGTTCCGTAAGGAATTCCGGCGAACCAGCTCTCTGAGAGATAGGCATATGCCACCCAGATGATTGCCTGGAAGAAATACCCGAAGCGTCTGAAGAATGAATCGGCAGCCTTGAGGGCCAGGAACGCGAGGATCATCTCGTATCCCTTGATCACTGGAATGAGAAGAATCGCGAGCGCATGGAAGCTCTTCAGCCAGTATGAGAAGAATACCTGATATATGAACCCGAACATGAAGCCATAGAGCCACACAACCTTCCATGATGTGTGCCTGATGACTCCGAATACGGGAATGAGTGCGATGAAAGCGAAAATACAGATTCCGCGATCCGACATGAATCCCGGAGATGCGATTGAAAGCAAAAATGCCGACGCTACTAAAACAACAACCTCAGAACATAACGTCCTGAGGTTTCTTCCAGCTTTTGCTGATATTGCGTTCAAGATGATCAGTCCTCGTCTGCAGCTTCTGTGATATCCCAGACAAAGTCCTTCAGCTCCTTTCCTGCACGGAAGATCGCCACACCATGTCTGTCAACGGAAACCACATCACCTGTCTTGGGATTGCGAGCCTTCTCCCTGCCCTTCCTGATACGGACCTCGAAGGTGCCAAATCCACGCAACTCAATGATCTGATTCTTCTTCAGACCATCCTTGATCTCCTCGAAAAGCTCATCAATGACCATGTGGATGTCATTTCTGTTCGTACCGAGCTTCTCGTGAATACTCTCTATGATAGCGGCTTTAGTCAATTTCTGTTCCATACTGAAAATTCCTCCGGAAAAGAAAGTTGATTTTAAGCCATCTTCTGATAAGCGTGTGCGAGTCTGCTCTTCTTCCTGGCAGCCGTATTTCTATGGATGATACCCTTTCCTGCAACTGAATCAAGGAGCTTGCAGCTGAGAGCCATTGCCTTCTCTGCCTCAGTCTTGTCGCCGGAGACTACAGCAGCATCAAACTTCTTTATAGCTGTGCGTACTGTGCTCTTCGCAGCGCGGTTGCGAAGGCGGCGCTGAGCTTCCTGACGTTCTCTCTTCTCTGCGGACTTGTTAGCCATTTATTCCTCCAAACATTTCCAATAAATGAAATTATCTAAACAAATGCGCTGTCATACTGACAGCAGCGATTAAAGAAATTACCATAAACGATACCATGAGTCAACACTTTATCATGCAATGCTTTAACATGTGATGGAAAGTTCTGTCAAAAAACAGGTGAACGCCATATGAATAAGGCGCGTATCCATAGAATGAAAGATGATGATATTCCCTTTTCTCCCTTTTCTTCTGTTATTATCATTCATTCATGGACAGAAAGAAGACCGGAAGCCGGATCCTGACAGGATCCATCCTCATTGCCATATTCGTCATTCTCTGGAACGGAAGCACCACAATACCTGTGATATGGGATACTGTCACATCGGTTATTGGCCCAATAGCAGGCGGTATCGCGATCGCGTTCATCATCTCGATTCCAGCTGCTCCGGTAAGAAGATTCCTGATGCGTCACATCCCGGAAAAACCAGCAAGGATCCTCGCTGCAGTGATCTCGGCGCTGATCATACTCATCATCGCGGTATTCATCATCGCCCTCATAATTCCCCAGTTCGTGTCCGCATGCGCCATACTTGCAGACCAGCTCTCATCATTCTCATCCGACAGGGAGCTCTGGAGGACTGTGGACATTGAATCCATTCCGGTCATAAACAGGATACTCGACAAGACAGATGCCGATACCATTGTCCTCTCGGATGAGATACTGGCAGCGCTTGGAGAGATGAAACAGCCTGTCATCAGTTTCACGATCAGGACAATCTCCGATGTGGTGTCAGGGATAGCTCTCTTCTGTGTGTCCGTGGTCTTCGCCTTCTACTTCATGATGAACACGGAACTTCTGAGAAGAGATGGAGAGAGGATCTTCGGGAGGAAAATGAAGCCGGAACACATCAGGAGAATACAGAGGACGGTCTCGGTATTCTCATCCTCATTCTCGAAATTCATAACAGCTCAGGCTGTGGAGGCCGTCATAATAGGTTCGATATGTTTTATCGGAATGCTGATATTCCGCCTGCCGCATGCAGGAGCGGTCTCAGCCTTCACCGGTCTCATGTCACTCATACCGATCTACGGTGCAGTGATAGGAGCTCTTGCCGGTGCATTCATCATCGCAGTCTCCTCCCCTGTCGAGGGGCTGCTCTTCCTGATATTCATATTCGTTCTCCAGCAGCTTGAGGGCGATCTCATATACCCGCGCGTCGTGGGAACATCAACAGGGCTGGCACCTGTCTATGTATTTACCTCTGTCACTCTGGGAGGAATACTCTTCGGACTGGCAGGAATGGTATTCGCGGTACCTGTCGTATCCGCGCTTTACATCCTCCTCTCCTCAGAAGATGAATCCGCCTCCAGCTCCGAGTCCGATCCTGAAGGGAACACCGCTCTGAAGGAATGAATAGGAGAATGAGGCATAGAAGCGGAAGAAACTGTTGTTTTTGTAGACGGAGACGAGTCCGAGATTGCCTAAGGCGATCCATTCACCGAAAAAGTTGAACTTCCCGGGATCCCTCTCATTGATATCATTGGAGACCGCGATGCGGTAGAAGCTGTATCCCATTCCAGCCTCGATGAACATGCCGAGTTTGTCGGTGAACATCTGGTAGTAGGCGACACCGGCTGTAAGATCGAAACGGTAGTCGAACTTGTATGAGATATATCCCTCTGTCGCTCCGCCTGATGTCACATAACCGACAGGAAAGAGCATATCAAGGGAGGAGTACAGTCCGACTTTCACCGAGGAGGACGGAAAATAGATGAAGTTTGCAGTGAGTCCTCCGGAATTGATGAAGTTGATGTTTCCGTCGTTATACGCTGGAAAATATTCCTTGAAATCTCCTGTTATGCTGTTCATGTCATAGCGGAGGCTGAGTCCGAGCCAGAACTCAGGAGCGGCTCCGAGAGGAAGCAGGACTGAAAAGAGGAGAAGAATGATCACAAAACGTTTACGCATCATTCCCTCCGAACCTGACGCCGAGTCCGACGAATCCACCTGCTGTCATCATCATGAACCCGTCCTCGTAGATATTGCTGGAACTGGAATCAAGGAATTTCATGAGATGGGCATTGTACTTCACTCCGAGTGAGACATAGAAATTTCCGGTGACCTCTATATTGATGTAAGGTTCCGCCTCTATTCCAAGTATCACACCGGAAGTGAAGTAATCATAGCTTCCGACAGAAGCCCTAAGGGCAACACCTATGTCGACAGAGCCGAACTGTCCGCGGAATACAGGCCCCAGACCGATGAATATGCCTATCCTCTGATCCGCAAGTGAATTCCTGCCGACGTATCCTCCATTCTCATGTATTATCGTCTCCGCACTGACCGGGAAGCGTACTGCCATGTCCAAAGACAGTCCCGTGGGATGTGATTCACCAAAAAACATATCGAAGGTTATCGCGGGAGCGATGTTCCACCGCTTTATGAACTCTATGTCCTCAAGATAGCTCTCACTTGCGTTTACCGGAAGCGGATCAGAGAATGCGTTGGTGAGATACGATGCCTCCACCAATCCCCTGAGGAACATCTCAGGAGCTGCGGAAAGCATTGTTGGAATCAGGAGCATCAGAACAACAGCAATCTTTCTCATATTCCCACCGAGAACCCGAATTTCTGCTCGACGTACACATCCTCGTTGAACGCAGGATCATACACACAACCTATCTCATAGTATAGCGTCGCAATATCGAAGATGATAAGTTCCACCGATACTCCGTAACTGCCTACGGTCTCATACCCGAATGTCCTGTCGGTACTGTTAAGCGGCAGTCCGAATCCTATGCCGAAATCCCAGAAGAGACGCACAAGAGGATATGTGTCACGGCTGTTGATCTGCGGCCCGTATATCGTCAGCGCAAGCCTGTTCGATAGTGCTGAATCATATGCAGGCACATCGGATCTCCCCCAGATATCCCCGAGCATTATGTACTGAGGGACCCTGTCTCCGTATATGTACCTGAACTCAGTATGATTCGAGAGCACGATACTCACCCATGCCAGATCGCGTGGATCATCCTCACTTACGGAAAGCAGTGTCTTTGAAAGATCAAGCTCATTGACCGATGCGATGAAGTTACCGGTACCATCGCTGAGCAGCATCCAGTCCGGAGCCATCCTGAGATATGATGCGAAGCGCACTCCGTCATGTCGTGTCACCTTGTCACGCATGTAGTCAATGATGACACCGGTTGTGATCGATGTCTGGAACATGAATCTGTCCCCGGAGAGCTCAGGAGCTCCTGTCCAGGAGGAATCCGGGAATCTGTTCACCCAGCCATTTCCATCGGAATAACCGAAAACACCCTCTATGCCGTTCTTCCCGGAAAACCATGAAAGCCGCTCATATGCGTTCTCGAACCTGCCGTCTATTGAGAGGAAGACCGTAACAAGATCATTGTCAGAGAAATCAGTCTCTATGAAGCCCTGACCGAAGAAGAGATTGAACTCATCGAAGAGGACCGTATACTCATCCGGGTAGGATGGCGGATTGATGCCCAGAAATGAGCCGTCATCAGGATTCTGCCTCAGATGGCGGTAGATAAGGCCGTTGTCGAGACGGAATGCAAGCTCCGTCTTCGTCCCCTCTATGAGATCTGGGACAGGGAAGTTGAACTGGTACATCACCGATGAAGGGAACACCCCTGCTCCGAACTCAGGCTCGGTCCTGATCTCGAAGACATGATAGCCGAACCCTATGGCCGTAAGTGGCAGGGAAAGCAGAAGCAGAAGCACAGCCAGAACAGTCTTTCTCATTTGCCCTCCCCTATACCGACACATAGAATGACAGTGCGGCGTTCTGCCACCACCGTGGTTTCTCAGGCCAGATTCCTCTTATGAAATCATAGCCCACCTGATACTCAAGCCTTATGAATCCGAAAAGCCTGACCTGGACAAGGGCAGTGAAACTTGACTGGAGCTCCACGGCTGATGTCGAGCTGTCGATCTCGTTCACGACCCCTCCGAATCTTATTGTATTGTAGAGATTGAGCTCGATGAATGTGAAACAGTCGCCTGCAAGGAACTGGGGCCCTGTGAAATGCAGCCAGATCCTGTCCGTGACATATCCCCTGAGCCTGTCTGTCGGGATCTTGTTCTGCGGAACCGTATCACCTGCGATGTACTGCAGTGTGTTGGAATGTCCGAAATACATATTGACCCAGTTCCAGCCATTCTCCTGCTGCACAGAGAAAAGCTCAAGTTTCTCCTCAGCATAGAGCACCGTCCTCAGGTAATCACTCTGCTTACCGTTTATTATGCTGTTCGCAAGCCACCACGGACTGTACTCAAGCCAGAACTCCATCGCGAATCCATGCTCAGGCTCTGCGTCCGTCGGTGTGTCACGGTCCATATTGAGGAAGAGTCCCAGATAAACCATGTTCGAGAGAAGCAGCCTTGATCCCTCAAGCCAGGGAAAGGCTTGTATGCTCTCATTGAACGGATAGTTCACATTCCCTCCCCAGTCCGTGAAGAGAGGGTTCCCTGAGCCGCTTGCAAGACTCAGCCGCTCCACAGCTGCTGCGAAATATGAGTTGAATCCCAGCCTGACATTGAAGAGCGTACCGTCAGGATAGAGAGGATTAACCCAGAATCCCTGATCAAGGTATACATCTATATAGGCTCTCGGATTGAAATATGTGCCGGAGAGGAACTCATAATCGCTCTCCTCCTCTTTTGTCATGCTCCATTTCGGACGGCCTGTCCTCCAGTCATAGAGATCGGAGATGACTGTATCATTGAACGCCATGTTCATCTCCACCTGGAATTCCGCATCACTCAGTCCGTCTATTATGGGGAAGAACTTCTCAAAGCCAAATGTGGTGCCAAGAGGAAAGAGATTGTAACCGAAGCTGTCAGGACCGTTGGAAACTCCTGATATGAATGCGGAAAGAGAGTATGAATCCGCTCCTGCAGGAAACAGCAGGAGGAGGAGCATGGCAGGCAGGAGAAGCCATCGTTTCTTTCCCATCAGAGATCCTTCCTCATACAACCATTATGAATACTTAGTCCCTTTCTTTCCACCCTGCAGTTGGTCTTCTGTTCTCGGTTATCCGCTCTCTGAATGACAATGACGGGCATCTTCTGCTGAAATTCTCAGAAAAGCGTGAGGTGACAGCTATGAATATGAAGTATGTGTACGGCAGTCCGAGATTGGTCTCGAGGAGTGAATTGACAACAAGAGTCCTCAGAGCATCGGAAGAGGAAAGACCTGCGCTACGGATACCTCCGAGAAGCAGTGAAAGCTCCCATCCGGCCTGAACAAGTATTCCTATCGAGAGAAGCCATAGAACAGGAATGTGATGATCCTTCTTCTCCTTCAGATTCCAGATTATGACCAGAATGTAACCGATCAGGAGAAGCAGGGCCATTGTCTGATGATAAGCTCCCGTCGTCCTCTGTATGGTTATCATATGACCGGGAATGAATGATGAGAGCATCGGACAGCAGAACCACCAGAGGAGTATCA
>CALXON010000118.1 GCA_944389985.1 uncultured Spirochaetaceae bacterium
CATGCCACTACTTCCTCTTGAGAGAAGCATCACCGATGCTTCTTTCCCGTCGAGGCTCAACATCGAGGGGTATGAGAGTACAAGCGCGGAGTCATCACCTGAGAGCATCAGGAGACCTCCGTCATAACAGCCGTCGATGAATCTTATCCTCATCGCCTTTCCTGAGACCAAGGCCTCTGTCTCACCGTACACGAAGACTGAGAGATCGGGATAGAGCGTCCTCAGCTCGGCACAGGCATCTCCTGAGACCACTGTATCGAAAGAACGCACTCTCCGTATCCTCTCAAGCCGTCCCTCCTGCAGATAGTCCATTATAGCCATCACGGAAAGAACAACAGCCACAGAGAGCGCTATCGTGAGGACAGTCCTCATGCTCCGTCTTCTGTGGCGGCCTTTTGATGAGAAGCTGTAACGGAGCGCAAGGGACAGGATCATCAGAAATTCTCCACGCTCCTGATCCTCAGGCCATCGCTGTCGAAGAGTATACGGGTCTTCATCTTCCCGTCACTGTAGCGTATCTCCTCTACAGATCCGTCATCGTTGTATCTTCTCTCTCTGGAGATCACACCATCGTCATAGATCGTCTCAGATACTGTACGTCCGTCCTCATACATTGTGACTGTACGCTGTTCCCCTTCCGTGACATCTGAGGAGATCATCAGGTCGTCATCATCATACTCATAACGCTCAGTCCTGCCATCTCCTGAGAGACTCAGGAGAAGTCCGTCAGGTGAATAGACTCTCGTGACGGACACACCGTCCTCCATCGTCGTACCGGTCCAGTTCCCGTCCTCACCGACAGAGTAGACAGACGGATCCGGAACGAAATCAGGGGAAGCTGTCTCATCAGAGGTGTGAAGTGATACTGACACAGTTCCGTCAGATGCCGTGTAGACATAGTAGGAAGGAAGTATGTAGCTGCTTTCATCTCCTGAAAGTCCCATCAGACGTCCTTCAGGAGTGTCGATGTACTCGATGATCCTCTCTATGCCATCCCCGTCCGTGATGACAACAGAGGAAAGCCGCTCACCATCATAGCTGTAGACGCTCTTTGTCGTCCTGCCGCCGTCCTCGACTGTGAGGCTGACCCTTCTGCCGTCGCTGTCGAGAACTATGGACTCACTGTATCCGTCCTCGACAAGAGTGCTGGAATTATCAGAGACAGTTCTCTCGCTTATGATCTTCCCGTCATTGTATATGACGGTGTGCCCACCGTCCGTCTCGCCTTCATAGCCTGTTCCTGTCAGTCCATCAATCGCGCCCAGATTCTGACCGAGTGCGTTTGAGGAGAAGTAGGATACGGCTGAAAGAGGCAGCAGCGCTGAGAGAAGCGCAATGAGGACAGTGAATCTCTTCATCAATTCAGTCCGAGGAGGGAGTCAAGGAAATCATCCTTGTCGAAGCGCCTTATATCATCATAACCCTCACCGACACAGACGAAGACGACAGGAAGTCCCAGTGTCCGTCCGATCTGTATGAGAGCGCCTCCCTTGGCTGCGCTGTCATACTTTGTGAGGATGATACCGTCAAGATGCACGGCCTCGTTGAAGAGGTTTGCCTGGGAGACTCCGTTCTGACCTGTTGTGGCGTCGATCACGAGGAACTTCTTGTAGCGGCTTTCCTCCACGCCCTTCGCACGGATGACCTTGTCCATCTTCTGGAGCTCCTTCATCAGGTTCTCCTTGTTGTGCATGCGTCCTGCAGTATCTGCGAGGATGAGGTCATCACCATGGGCCTGGGCTGAAGTTATCGCATCGAAGATGACAGCTCCGGGATCGGATCCCATCTTCTGCTTCACGATCCTCATTCCAAGTCTCTCTGCATGTATGTCGAGCTGATCCACAGCAGCGGCGCGGAATGTGTCACCTGCAGCGAGAAGGACGCTGAGACCTTCGGATGTGAAGTACTTAGACATCTTCGCTATCGTCGTCGTCTTTCCCACTCCGTTGACACCGAGGATCATGTAGACAGTGAGCTTACCCTTCTCCGGCATCTCATCATACCCTCTGATGTAGCCCGAGAGGATATCCTTCATCCTTGTCTGGAGATCAGAAGTCTCGGTAAGCCCCTCCTTCCTTGCAGTCTCCCTGAGTTCGGTGACGATCTCATCTGTCAGCCTAGCTCCGAGATCTCCTTCGATGAGCGTGTCCTCAAGCTCCTCGAAGAAAGCCTCATCTATCTTCCTGCCTCCGAAGAGACTCTTTATCTTCTCGCCGAATTTCCTGAAAAACATCATTCCTCCTACATTCCGAGCTTCGCAGCCTGGAAATAATCAAACATCGAATCAAAAAGCTCAATGAGCTGCACAACGCTCATTCCAGCAAAGAAAGCACCTGCAGGGCCTATGCCCCAGTCAGGGAATATGTCATTTAAAGAGTTGGCCGCGACCTGGAGACCGAATGTGGTGAGGGTTGAGAGAAGAATGGCATAGAACCTGTTCTTGTTCCTCTCTATCATGTCATTCTCACCCATCCACTCAGGTCGGAGTGCTATGTCCACAATCCTGCTGTACGGCACGCTTGTCGCCTGAACGGAATACGGTGCGAACCCGTCCATTCTGGCTGTCACGGAAAACGGTACGGTTCCGTTCTCCGCTATGTGATCCTCCACTTTCATTCCCTGATAGTAGATATCAGCATTGAAAGGAACGGAGTGGATGAAAAGAGGTCCGGAGAAGACAGGAACGAGATCGGGGGAGAGAACCGTATTCTCATCGACATCCACGATCTCCTCGTGGGTTATGTAGACAGGAGAGCTGTATGTGAAGCTGTGCTCCCCCTTCTCCAGCGCTATGTATCCGTTCACTGGGGACACCGCCTCACCGTCCACCGACAATGATACGATTCCCGGCATGGATACGGGAATGATCACGGTGTTCTCATCCTTGAGATATGGAAGGATGGCCTCTGAGAGTGACAGGAACTCATCGGCCTCATCGGAGGAGACATACATTGCATCATGCACTGGATCGCCGTTTGCGTAGACGACCGCATGGCTCATCAGTCCCTCTTCCGTGACATCTGCGGCTATTATGAGATCAAGATCCTTCGAGAGCCTCACATACTCGGTTGCGTCCCTGTCTCCGGAGAGAAGGTATGAGCGTTCATTCTCTGTCAGCTCCACCTCCGCAATCTCGAGGACCACCGTCTCATCATCACTCTCCTCGGGCTCCTCATAGCTCTCGATCGATGAGAATGACT
>CALXON010000119.1 GCA_944389985.1 uncultured Spirochaetaceae bacterium
CGTAGAAAGCATGCAGAGTATGAGAAGATAATGTGAAGTTCTTTTCTTTTTACCCGTGATCGTGTAACAATCACAGGAACCGAAGGTTAGATATTCTATGAGAAAAGCTCTTCCTGCCATGACTGTCATTTTACTTGTCGTGCTCTCTTCATGCGCGTCACTCGGCAGCAATACATTCACATCTGAGAACAGAAGAGCTGGTCTTGCCGAGGCTCTCTCTACGGATACGGAGGCTGATAAGAAGAAGGATCTGGCACTTGAGCTGCCTTTTGCCGATGCTGTGAGGACAACGCCTTCTTCAGCAGAGCCTGTACCTGTACAGAGTGCTGAGAAGGAAGAAGTTCCTGTCACAGAGGAAGAGATCGTTGTCCCTGAAGAGAAGGAGCCTGTGGCGGTTAGTGTTGAGGCTGTTAAGGAAGAGCCGGTACCTGCTGTCGAGGAAGCCGCAGCCGTTCCAGAAGCGGCTCCTGTCACGGAAGAGAAGGAAGCTGTACAGGAAGTTATCAAGAATACCGCACCTCAGAAAGAGGATGTTCCTGTGGCCGGGGAGAAATCCTCATCTCCTCAGATTGTGCCTGGAAGCACGGTATTCTACTCCGATCTTCTGTCAGGAAAGACCACGACCGAGCTTCCTCCTGTCACGACTCCGTCTGATGCAGGAAGAGCAAAGAAGGCTGAGAGCAGTCAGGCCCTTCCTCCTGCCATGAGCCGTGTGATCGTGGAGTCTATGATAGCTTCGGTTGTCATCGTCATCATGTTCACCGTCGCGACAGCCATAAGGAGCGCATACAGGATGCCTCTGTCCTATCTGCTGTCGGTGGTGATCACTCTTCTGATAACATTCCTTCCGTTCCTGATATCCGTGATAGCAGGAGGCATGTCCCCTGTCTGGTTCTCATACCTCATACTGCTTTTCTCGTTCTTCATATTCAGATCAGGAAAGGGACGGAGATTTTCTCGATAGCCCTGAGTCTCGACAGAAGCTCTGTATTGTAGAAGAACGTGTCGAGAGCTTTCAGTGCGGTTCCTTCCCTTGCTCCGTTCTCTCCCGCAGATGATCTGTATATTGTCACATCTGAACGTGCTGGAGGCAGGAGTGAAGAGACCATGGTCTGAAGATATGCGTACATCTCATCACTCATCATCGCCATGCGTCCTGTGATGATCACTGAGGATGCGGAAAGTGCCTGGACAGCCTCTGCAAGAGCTGCGGCCATCGGTCGCAGGGCTCTCTTGATTGCATCTGTATAGACAGCATTGCCGAGAAGGCTTCTGTAGCTCTCAGCTCCTGTTGTCTCAAGCAGGTGACGGCCTGATGCTGCAGCTTCCAGACATCCCTGACCGCCACAGCTGCAGTTTCCTTCCTTCTGTGCCTTCATATGAGGGAAATCCGGAAGAGGAATCATCATCTCTCTCTTTCTTATCGTTGCCGCGATACAGTCGGACCATGATATGAAGAGAAAGGACTCAAGATCCCCGAGTCTTGCGACTTCGGCCTCTGCCTCAGCCTCCGAGTGTGTGATCCTGACCGAAGGGAAGGGCAGTGAGATCCCTGTTTCCGTCTCTGAGGCTATGGCGGCTCCGTAGATCCTGGCATCTCCTGCACTCATTTTCTCTATAAGGCGGAGAAGCTGATCCTGAAAGGCATCTCCTTTGGGAAGTCTTTCATACCTGAGTATCCTTCCAAGAAGATCAGAGACAGCGACCGAGAATGATTTTCCTCCGTCCTCGATGGAGAAGACTCTGCCGGCCTTGCTGTTGATTGAGAGAAGGGTTCCCGGACGCCCCGGAGCGGATAGATCCTTTCCTGCCGATTCTATCAGTCCCTCCTCTGTCATCTTCGAGCATATCTCTCCGATCGATACCTTGTTGATATCAAGGCGGCGGGATAGCTCGGCCTTCGAGCAGGCTCCCATCCTGAGTTCTGAAAGCACTTTCAGCCTGTTTATGGTTCTTGCGTTATCCGGTCTTGAGAAATCCATGAATGAATTATAACCCATCCTTACTTATGCCGGCAATGCTGTTTGGAGTTGCCGTTTTGCTTCTCCGTTAGTATTTTTCTTTCTGTTTAAGGGAGAAAGACATGTCAAGCAGGAAATTCAAGACAGAGGTGGCAGATCTTCTGCACCTTATCATACATTCACTCTATTCAAACAAGGAGATATTCCTCAGGGAACTCATCTCAAACGCTTCTGATGCCATTGATAAGCTCAAGTATCTCGCTCTGACAGATGAGAAGCTGAAAGGCTATTCATTCGATCCTCAGATCGACATCAGTTTCACAGAGGAGGGAACAAGAACCCTCACCATCAGTGATAACGGTATCGGAATGGATGAGGATGACCTGAACAACAACCTCGGAACGATCGCATCATCAGGAACGAGGAAGTTCCTCGCGTCCCTCACAGATGAGCAGAAGAAGGACTCAAACCTCATAGGTCAGTTCGGTGTTGGATTCTATTCAGCATTCATGGTTGCGAAGAAGATCACTGTCATAAGCCGCAAGGCAGGGGATGACAAGGCATGGAAGTGGGAATCCACAGGAGAGAGTTCCTATACTGTCGAGCCTGCTGAGCGCTCAGAGCAGGGTTCAACGATCATACTCACACTTAATGACGAGGGCGAGGAGTATGCCAACAGATGGGAACTCCAGAACCTCATCAAGAAGTATTCGGACAATATCGCATACCCGATCTTCCTGTCATACGATCAGGTGCATTATGACAATGAGAAAAAGGATGCCGAAGGCAATGCCCTCAAGACGACAGAGCATAAGAGAGAGCAGATAAATACCGCATCCGCACTCTGGAAGAGACCGAAGAGCTCGATCACGGAAGAGGACTACAAGGAGTTCTACAAGAACAGCTTCTATGATAGCGAGGATCCGCTCTTCTACATTCACACGCAGGCAGAGGGTGCTCAGGAGGACACGACACTCTTCTACATACCGGCAAAGGCTCCTTTCGATATGAACTATGCCGACTACAGGCCGGGTGTGAAGCTCTATGTGAAGAGGGTCTACATCACTGATGATGACAAGGATCTCCTGCCATCATATCTCAGGTTCGTCAGGGGAATCATCGACAGTGAGGATCTTCCTCTCAATGTCTCAAGAGAGATCCTTCAGGAGAACAGGGTGATGGCTGCGATCAGGAGTGCATCTGTGAAGAAGCTTCTCTCAGAGTTCAAGAAGCTTTCCGAGAACAATCCCGATCTCTACGATAAATTCATCAGCCAGTACAACAGACCTCTGAAGGAAGGACTGTATTCCGATTACGCCAACAGGGAGACGCTTCTTGAGCTTGTACGTTACAGAAGCAGCGCCGAAGACGGTTATGTCTCTCTGAAGAAGTACAAGGAGAGGATGAAGGACGGTCAGAAGGCCATATACTACATCACCGGAGGCCGTGAGGATGTGCTCAAGGCATCTCCACTTGTGGCAGCCTATAAGGAGAAGGGCTATGAGGTCCTGATCATGTCCGATGATATCGATGATATCGTCATCGCAACGATCGACAAGTATGGTGACACACCTCTCAAGGCCATAAACAAGCAGGGTGCCCTCGATGATCTCAAGAGCGATGAGGACAAGAAGAAGGAAGATGAGAAGAAGCCTGTGGCTGAGAAGATAAAGAAGGCTCTCGGCGACAAGGTAAAGGATGTGATCATCTCGTCCCGTCTCACTGATTCTCCTGCCGCTGTGATCATGGGAGACGATGATCCGTCTGTGCAGATGCAGAGACTCATGAAGCAGATGGGAGCAGGTGACATGCCTGAGGTGAAACCTCTTCTGGAGATCAATCCGGATTCACCTCTTGTGAAGAAGATCGAAACCTCTGAGGATGAGGAGTATACAGCAGTGGCGAGCGCTGTCCTTCTTGATCAGGCTCTGCTGCAGGAGGGTGTGATGCCTTCCGATCCTGCGGCTTTTGCCAGGAATCTGACAGTTCTTCTTTCCTGAGTAAGATCTTTTCTGATAGCATGATAGACGGCAGAGATGCCGTCTGTTTTTAAAAGGAGGCAGATGAATGCTGTTACTTGAGAGTGCTGCAGCCACCGCTGCATCAGAGGATGTCGCCGAACTTGCCGATATCGTCACGGAAATTTCCGATGGCTTCCATCTGCATCCGCTCTTTGTCTCTCTGATCATGTCGGTCATCGCGGTCTGCGTGGCCAGAATCATCGCCATGATCCTCCGCCGTACCTTCATGAACATGTCCAGAAGGATGGAGAAATTCACTCCTCTGATGGCCGGCCTCGTGAGCAAGACAGTCTCTGTTCTTCTCTGGGTCATAACAGTGGTCGTCGTTCTCGGTTTCTTCGGGATCAACCTCACACCGGTTCTTGCAGGCCTCGGAATCACAGGTGTCGTTCTCGGCTTCGCACTTCAGGAGTCCATAGCATCATTCTTCAGCGGTGTCATGATAGCCGTCAACAATCCGTTCCGTGTCGGGGACTGGATCGAGATAGACGGAGATGTATCGATCTCCGGTACTGTCACTTCGATGGACATGATGTGTGTGACACTCCGTTCCGGAGACAACAAGAAGATCACTGTGAACAACAAGGCTGTCTGGGGCGGTGTGATCACCAATTACTCATACATCGACAAGCGGCGCCTCGATATGACGGTCTCCGTCACATATTCATCTGATACGGAGAAGGCTAAAGCTGTGATCAGGGATCTTGTGAAGAGCTATCCCGAGGTGCTTTCAGATCCTGTTCCTGTCGTTGAGATCGGTTCATTTGGAGATTCCTCCATCGACATAATCGTGCGTCCGTATGTTATTCCATCGGACTACTGGAAGGTCTACTGGAAGTTCAATTCCGATATCCTCCGCGTGCTGAAGGCTAATGGTCTCGATATGCCGTTCAACCAGCTCGTCGTGACTCTTCAGAAGTAGGAACGGAAGATGGTTCTCGCAGGTGCTCTGGTGAATGCAGTTCTGGTGGCGGCCGGAGCTGTTGCCGGATGTTTTCTGAAAAGAGGCATTCCTGACAGGATAAGCAAGTATCTCTCAGAAGGGACGGCTCTTGTCGTGCTCTATGTCGGTATATCAGGGGCAGTGACGGGAAAGAACGTCATCGCGATCATCCTTGCCTTTGTATTCAGTGTGATGATCATGACGGCTCTTACGGAGAATCCTGTGTCGAGAAAGGCCGGACAGCTTCTGTCAGGGCATCTGGCATCTGCTGTAGGGAAAAGCGGCGGTATGGGAGGATTCATCAACGCATCACTCTTCGTCTGTGCCGGTGCGATGGGGATAATCGGATCCCTCGAGAGCGGCATCAGAGGGAACAATGACATTCTGTACTCAAAGTCGGTGATAGACTTCGTCGCTGTCATGATCATAGCCTCAACTACGGGTTCCGGTGCCATCCTTGCGGCAGTTCCCACATTCATCTATGAAGGACTTCTCACACTTGCCGCCGGGGTGATAGGGCCTTATCTCACAGACACAGTCGTGACGGAGATGAGTGCCTCCGGATCAATTGTCATCATCGGTATGGCCCTGAACATGCTCGGCATGACGGATCTCAGACTCTCGCGCTACATCCTTGCGCCTTTCGTGGTCATTCCGTTCTGCTATCTCTTCTCATGACTTTCTGTCGAGACCGATGAGGAATATCTCGAAGGAGTCCTCCCTCGATGCCTTTGGCTTGAATGCCTTCGCCTTGGTGAACATCTCCCTCATGCTTTTCAGCACATCCTGCTCGCCGCCGCCCTGGAATATCTTGATGACCATGTTTCCATGGATCTTCAGCTGCTCCTTCGCAAGAATGACAACTTGTTCCGCAAGCCATTCTGAGCGTGTTGTGTCGACGATCCTGTTGCCTGTCGTCATAGGGGCAGCATCGGAAATGATGGTATCATACGGGCCTTCCTCCACAAGTTTTGCCCGTATCTCCTTTGAGAAGGCATCGCCTGTGAAGCTTATGACAGTCGGCGGGATAGGATCGAGTGAGAGCGGATTCAGGTCCACGGATACGATCTTTCCCTTTCCCTTTATGAGCTCCCTGTGGGTGAAGAGAGTCCAGGAACCGGGAGCCGCACCGACATCAAGAACGCTGTCACCGGGCTTTATGAGCCTGTGTACGGCGTTTATCTCCTCCAGCTTGTATACCGATCTAGCAGGGTATCCCTCACTGTGGGCTTTCCTGGTGAAAAAATCTGCCTTGTCTCTTCTCGATACTGCCATACTGTGAGTGTAAGCGGAAAAGCCTCCCGAGGTCTATTGCCTACCTTTCAGCGGTATTTGATGGAGTGAGTATCACGACACCTGAAAGCTTCTCATCTTCCGTATCGATCGAGCTCTTTCCTGTGCGGTGCACATCCCTGAATTCAGAGACAAAATCGTCGACCGTACTTATGACATCGTAACCGAAACCTTTCTCATCACTCCTGTAGTGCATTGGAACGACGATCTTCGGGGAAAGTGCCCTTACCAGATTTGCTGCTTCCTTGCCGTTAATCGTATAGAATCCTCCGACAGGAATGAGCATCACATCAATGCCGCGGAGCTTCTCCATCTCTCTTGGTCTGCACCCGAGATCACCGAGGTGGGCTATCCTTGTCTTTCCGTCACTGATGATTAATATGGTATTCTTTCCGCGCTTCGTTCCCTCCGCATCATCATGGAATGTCCCGATGCTCTCAATTGTGAAAGGAGAGTCCTTTCCTGAAAGATGCACACTTTCCCTGAAGTTATGATCCCCATGCTCGTGCGTGCATAGTACCATATCCGCATTTTCCCTGACATCATCAAGGCCCGGAACCGAGCCGTCGCTGTATGGATCGATGATTATGGCGTGTCCGTCACCTTCGATCCTGAAACATGAGTGTCCGATCCATGTTATCTTCATATTCCCTCCTCCAGTTCCATTGTCAGTATGGGATAGGGTCTGCCGTCACTGTCGGTATCAGACCGGTCCGTCTCAATGAATCCCATATGTCTGTAGAATCCGACCGCCTGTGGATTCTGCTCATTGACCGTTGTTCTCTTTACTCCGTATTCGCTGATTCCTCTTTCAAGAAGCTTTCTTCCTGTTCCTTTTCCCCGTGAATCAGGATCGATGAAGAGCATCTCAAGCATATTCCCGTCAATCCCCATGAAACCAGCAGGAACGGAATCATTCTCTGCGATTACAAGAATGGGAACTGAACGGAAAGCTTCCGGAACATAGTTTCCAATCCTTACTATCTCGTCCTCGGTGAGGAATGCATGTGTTGCCCTTACAGAACGCTCCCAGACATTTCTGAGAGCATTTATCAGCTCAGGAGATCTTTCCTCTTTTCTTATCTCTTTTATCTTCATGATCTGTAATATATTAACACAGAAATGAAATAAGTCATGCCGACTTGTAAGCATGACTTACCATATCTTCAGAACTCAATCAGTTCATACTCTCTTGAGCCGTATCCGAGTTCTGCCGCCGCTTCGATCGTATGGATGCCGTTACGGCAGTTCACTCTTTCCATGAAGTGTTCTTTCCCCGGATCATCGGAGGCCATGACAAGATCTATGCATGCCTGATCAATGGCAACAGGATCGAGGGATGCAAGGATGCCTATATCCTTCATGCATGGATCTTCTGCGACCATGCAGCAGTCACAGTCGACGGAGAGGTTCTTCATGACATTGATGAATGCGATCCTTCCCTTGAAATGCTCAGCTACAGTCATCGCTG
>CALXON010000120.1 GCA_944389985.1 uncultured Spirochaetaceae bacterium
GCCATCGCATTCTTTGACTCGAAGTATGGTTAGATGGTCAAGGTCTATACCATCGGTGATTTCTCCAAGGAGGTATGTGGAGGTCCGCATGTCACACATACCGGAGATATGGGACACTTCCATATCCTCAAGGAGCAGTCATCCTCTGCAGGAGTCAGGAGAATCAAGGCAGTCCTTGAGAAATAACTGATTAAGAATCAGTCAGGAAAGCAGTCTCTTCAGCACTCTGGGGAGGCTGTTTTTCATCAGCCAAAGGAACGGACGAGGAAAAGTTTATTAAATTTTAACATACCCCCCCCTAGGTACTAGTAAAATCCGGAAAGCTTGCTAGAATGAGACTACCTATCCCTGTTTTATAAGGGAATTTCAAAGGGGGTTGAGAGAATGAAACGCCTGCTTTGCTTGACGTTATCAGTAATTTTGTTGTTCTCGGCATGTACACAGTATCATTGGATTCCTCTCCCAGGGGGCGATGATATAAATACATCGATACCAGAGCCTTCTGATTTAGAGGCAGGATCTTCAATTGATTATGGGCAGTTAGTCAAGGATGTTCTGAATAACGGATCAGGACTTAAAATCAGCTGGTCTGAGACAGACCCCGATGTAAGTGGTCTCAGTAATGTTCTCAGTTCAAGAGCTGATATCCCTGAGCAGAAGATAATTTATGCTGATGTAAGTTTCGATAATTATACAAGTGCGATAACCAATACGCGTGTTCTGAGTTATATAAATGGTGGACGATTAATTTTCTCATTTGCATATACTTTGAATGGATCAATGGCAGAGTTCACAAGTTATTCTGTCAAGACGATAGAGAAACCTGCTTTGGTTTGCAATGATTCTTCAAATTCTGAGAAGAAACTTCAATATGATGCTTCCAATGGAGTAGTTGAAGCAACCGCAGAAATCAGTACGGGCGGCAGTGTATCGATCAGTAATGTTGTAATCACTGCAATTACGGTTCCGGCGGGAGCGGTTACTGTTGGCTCAACAGAATTTGATGTTGAAGATATTCAGCCTTCATCACTTGGTGTGACACTTGGTTTTGATGGAGGAAGCGGAACTGCAGAGAATCCTATTCCGATTGCTGACTCAGAAGATCTGAAGCATCTTTCTGATCTTGTAAATGGAACAGCAGAAGGATTTGAGGCAATGTCAATGGCGGGAATGTATTTCTCACAGACTGCTGATATTGACTTGTCTCTGAAACAGAGTGGATTCCAATAGGTGGAGTTGGAAGTACAAGTGGTAGCACGATCAGAAATCCGTTCATGGGATCATACAATGGTAATAATCATAAGATCTCAAATCTTAATATGAATTCAGATGAGTACATGTTCGGAGGTCTGTTTGGTGTCGTGAATGGAGGAGAGGAAGGAACTTCGTTCAAGAATATTATTATTACCGGTACAATTGATCTTACTAAACCATCTTCCTCTGTTAAGAGTTCTGCCTGTACAGCGGGATTTGTAGCAGGTACAGCAAGCGGTAAGATTGCTTTTGAGAATTGTTATACCGGTTCGGAAGACACAGTGAGTTCAATTACAGCAGAAAGAGCTGGTGGTATTTTGGGTGAAGCGGAAGGAAAATCCAGTAGCGATATAACCATTACAAACTGTTATAACTGGGCAGATGTCACGGCAAGAAGGGATGATGGTTCAAAAGCTGAGGCTTATGGAGGAGGAATTGTAGGAAGTACTCAGAATTCTGAGATTACGAATTGTGAGAACTACGGTGATGTTAATGGTTCTTCGTTTGCAGCAGGAATTGCAGCATATGTTATTTCCGCAAATATCTCTGAATCTAACAATTATGGAACGATAGAAGGAAATGGCAGTTATAATGCTGGCGGCATCGCCTCAGCAATTAGTAAAGGAACAATAACCGATTGTATAAATTATGCGTCTGTTAGCAGTACTGCAGGTCGAGTAGGCGGTATTGCAGGTCTTGCAGAGAACAAGTCTGTTATTGAAAGTTGCTCTGTAAATAAAAATGCCGAGGAGGAAGTGATTATAACCGGCACCTCTCAGGTTGGTGGTATTGTCGGTTATCTTGACAGTGGTTCACAGATAAAAGGTAACTCCGAGAATAAAGCTGATAGTGTGATTGCCAATGGTGGAAGTGTCGGTGGAATAGTAGGGTCTGTACAGAATAACTCTTCTGTTGAGAATGCTGATAATTATGCCTTTGTCGGTTATGAAAGCACTTTATCATCTCAGGTCGAGCATATTGGAGGTATTGCTGGAAGCATAAGCACTGGTAATGTTTCCGCATGTGAGAACCATGGAAATATTGGTGTAGAGAATCTTACTCAGTCTTATAAGACAGGCGGTATTGTCGGATCTATCTCCACACATAGCAGTCAGCAGGAATATGATATTTCTGGATGTATAAATTACGGAAAGGTTTATGGTAGCTGGCAGACAGGAGGAATATGTGGATTCCTTAATGGCGGTTCCAAGATAACTGATTCTGGTAATTTTGGTTCTGTTATAGCAAATAGGTCGAACACAGGTGGTATTGTTGGAGAAATTGGACCTGATGGTATTGTTGTGAATTCTGATAATTCCGCTACTATTACAGGTGCCAGCAGTACTGGCGGTATAGTAGGCAGTGCGGAGAATGCAGAGATTCAGAATTGTAATCTTCTTGCAGGTGAATCAACTTCAGCTACTGTTGTATCAGGAACTGGCAGCCTTGGTGGAATTGCAGGGCTGGCAGTCTCTACGGAAATTTCTGATTCCTCAACTGATGAAAATACATCAGTTAATGGATCTTCCGGAGCAAATGGTGTTGGTGGTATTGTCGGCAAGATACAGAATGCTTCAAAGATCACCAAGAGCATAAATAAGAGTCCTGTTTCTGGTATGTATAATGTTGGAGGAATTGTCGGTATCCTAAGTTATACACCAGATTATTCAGGAGAGCCTGTTTCAATTACAGGATCTGAGAACTCTGGAAATATCAACGAAACCAGCGGTTATAAAGCGTCCTATGTAGGAGGTATTGCAGGAAGTGTATATGAGGCAGTTTCAATTGATTCATGTATAAATCATGCAACGGTGTTTAATCAGTATGTGAAGGGAGGAATCATCGGAAATGTTTCCGCAAATGACGAATATACAGAAGCAATCAGAAATGCAAAAATTACGGTTTCAAATTGTGAAAATGAATCGACTTATGGTTTGATCGGAGACAGAACCGCATTTCCTGAAGACTCTTCAGAAAAAATCGAGATTACTCCTTAATGGATATTAATTTAGATAATCTCCACTTGGACTTCATCAGAGTCTGAGTGGAGATTTTTATATTCTGAGCAGTTATTTCTCTTTAAGTATCTTCTCAAGCTCTCCGGCGAAATCCTCCGCTGTCTTGTAGATGACCTTGCCGAACATTCCGTTTTTCCTGAAAGGCTTTGTCGCTATGTCGTACTCGTAGCGTGTTCCGTCTATCACTGCGAATATCTTTGCGCTCTGGATCTTTCCCTTTCCGTCTTCCTCGTATATCTTTCCGGCATCCTCAAGCTCATCGAAGGAGAAGAATGCGGTATCCTCCCTCATTCCTATCGCGGCTTTCCTCTTCTCAGGATCCGAGACGAATATGATACCCTGACTTCTGTCATTCATGAAATGTCTGACGGTGGTGAAGTTGAGCGAGCGCTCCTTCATGAGCTTTATGAGATTGTCCTCTATGGCATCCATCTCCTTCCTGTAGCTGTCCTCCGAGGTCTTTCTCTTCTTTTTCAGGGAGATGGTCATATAGAAATTGAACGCGATGAATGCGATCATGATGATAAGCAGTATATTTGTAATAAGCTCTTTTCCGGTCATGGCTGAATGATAGCAGGCAGCTGCCGGGAACACAATCATGGAGGCTGAAGATGCTTGTATCTGATCCTTTCGGAAGATCCGGGATGCTCGATCTGCCAGATAACACGTTCATTGCCCATATGGAGAAGGAGGAGACTCTCCGTGATCCGGAGAGTGCCATAAAGGATTCACTTCTGCACCCGGCAGCTTCAGAGAGTCTTCTCTCCATAGCCAGAAGGAAAAAGGAAGGGAAGGACGCTGCAACAGCTGTCGTAGTCGTCTCGGACAATACCCGCCCTGTCCCGTACCGCGGACAGTCCGGCATACTCATGCCAGTCATAGATACCCTTATGGAGGCGGGGTTCCGTCCGGATGAGATCACAGTACTGGTCGCAACAGGCATGCATAGACCGATGGGTGATGATGAGCTTCTCAGCATGCTTGATCCCCGTCTCTTCTCTCTGGGTATCAGGGTTGTAAACCATGACCCGGATGACGGAAACAGACTGACTTATCTCGGTAAGACAGGGAGAGGAACCGCAGTCTATGTCGATTCATTGTATGTCAGTGCTGATCTGAAGATCCTTACAGGACTTGTCGAGAGTCATTTCATGGCAGGAGCTTCCGGAGGGAGGAAGTCTGTGTGTCCCGGTCTCATAGGAAAGGAGTCAACATACATCTTCCATGGTCCTGAGCTGATGGATGATCCGTCGTCCCGGGATCTCGTGACAGAAGGAAATCCTGTCCATGAGGAGAGTCTGGAGGTCGCCCGGATGGCCGGAGTGGACTTCATCGTCAATGTCACTCTCGACAGATACTTTGCGGTGACAGGAGTATTCTCAGGAGCTCTTCGTGAAGCGCATGAGAAAGCCGTGGAAAAACTTTCTGAACATGTAAGGATTCCTGTTCCGTATCAGGCAGACATTGTCATCACACATGGCGGCTACGTCGGGATCAACCACTATCAGAGTGCGAAATGCGGAGTTGCCGCTCTGGGAGCATTGAGACAGGACGGCTTTCTGCTGATGCTTTCTGACTGTACAGACAGCAATCCTGTAGGGAGTGCGGAGTACAGAACCGCACTTGCTCTTCTCCGTCTTCTCGGACCTGAAAGATTCTCAAAGCTTCTCAGAAGTCCGGACTTGGTGTTCCTTCCGGAGCAGTGGCAAGTACAGCAGTGGGCGAAGGTCTTCAGACGGATTCCGATGGACCATTTCTACTATCATATGCCTCAGGTTCCGGAGTATGAGGATGATATCATTCCGGGCAATGACATGAGAAAGCTCTTTGCCGGCAGTTCTCCTTCAGCCTTCCTTGATGCCGCGATTGCCGACATAGAGAGAAGAACAGGAAGGAAACGGGAGGAAATGAGGATCATATACCTAGAGGACGGGCCTTATGGAATTCCGTACGAAAAATGATTTTTCTCATTTTACTTTAATTTTTCCCTGTTAGATTCAGGGTATCAGAGATGAACAGAAAGGAGATTATCCATATGAGAAACAGAAAACTTATTGCAATCATCGTGGCTGTCATGCTTCCGGGCATGCTCTTCGCTGCAGTATCGAGGACAGAGGCTGAGGACATCGCTCTGGCAGATGCCGGAGTCGGATTCACAGAGTTCCTGCACACAGAGCGTGACAGGGATGACGGACGTGTCGTATATGATGTCGAGTTCTATGCCGACGGTGTCGAGTATGACTATGAGATAGATGCTGAGACCGGAAAGATTCTTTCAAAGGATTTCGAGGCTGAGCGCTTTGACGGAGGAAACAGGACCCATGAGATGATCGACGAGGAAGAGGCTGAGGAGATCGCCATCAGGGATTCCGGTGTGAATGAGAGCGATATCGAGTATTTCCGCACATCGATGGACCGTGATCATGGCACGATAGTCTATGAGATCAGGTTCTCAGATGGCAGGACCAGATATGAGTATGACATCTCATCCTCAGGAAGGATACTTGAGTTCTCATCAGAGGTTCTTCCCGAAAGCAGGGATGACGGACGTGCGATCTCAATTGAAGAGGCGACCAGAATAGCTCTTGACCGCGTTCCCGGAGCGACTGAGCGTGATATAAGGATCCATGCAGAGCGTGATGATGGCAGACGCATCTATGAGGGTTCGATCTGGTTCGACCGCATGGAGTACGAGTTCGAGATCGATGCCGCATCCGGCAGGATAATCGAGTGGGACCGCGACAGAATCTGATAGTGAATCTCAGTAGCGTTCCATGCTAGAATCCGGGTATGAGAAGCGACTGGAGAAGACCGGAAGAATATGATCAGCCCGGAGAAGGGGAGAAACGCATAATGCTCTTCGTGGCATATGACGGTTCTCCCTTTCATGGATGGCAGGCACAGGGAAACGCTGAGTCGGTCCAGTCCGTGATCTCCTCCACGATCTCATCAGTGCTGGGGAAGGAGACCGTGGTCTACGCTTCAGGGCGTACCGATAAGGGAGTGCATGCGCTCAGACAGGGGTGCCATTTCGACACCTCGTCTTCCATCGATCCAGAGAAGTATGCTGTAATACTCAACACAAGGCTTCCGAAAACGATCCGTGTCCTCTCCTCCGGGGAGGCTCCCGAGGGCTTCCATTCAAGATTCTCCACGATGTCCAGGGAGTACTGGTACCTTATAAAGTCCGTCAGGGACATGCTTCCTTTTGATGACAGGCACATCACCCCTGTGAAGATGCTGCCGGATCTGGAGATCCTCTCCTCCTATGCGTCCGTATTGCAGGGCACTCATGATTTCACGACATTCGCATCGGCAAGGGATCTCTCCCCATCACATTTCCGTGACATCTATATATCAGAATGGGACAGGACCGAGGATATCTACGGTTATCCAGTCCTCCGCTACAGAGTCGCCGGCAATGCCTTCCTATATCATCAGGTGAGAAGCATGGTCGGAACGATGCTCGAAGCAGCCTGGACCGGAGAGAGCACAGAGCAGTTCCGTGACAGGCTTGAGGCGAAAGACAGGAGCATGGCTCTCAGAACCGCGCTTCCTGATGGTCTATATCTTGCAGATGTGAGCTATGATAGTGAGAAATACCAGTGGTTTGAGGATGAGTATGGCAGAGACTGAAGAATATCTTATGACGCTTCTTGATGAGGCTGAGAGGAACATCATCTCCGACCCTCTCGGAGAGATCATCGAGCCATGCTCATACAGGCTGAGAAAGGAAGAACGGCAGAAGGATAACACGGACTTTTATGCGGAGTGCGCTTCATGCCACC
>CALXON010000121.1 GCA_944389985.1 uncultured Spirochaetaceae bacterium
TGCGCATAGTGGGCTGTGGCGAATGCTCCGCCGAGCTTCCCTGCAAGTGATATGGACTTTGAGTCTTCCTCAATCCATTTCGTGATCTGCCATACCTCCGATGCAAGATATGTAGGCGTTCCGAGTACCACACCGGAAGAGGATGCGAGGTAATCCTTGTCCACCTCCTCATCTTTGATGTTGAAGATGCGGCTTTCGATTCCTTCCTCTCTGAGTCCTGTTGCTATCTCTACAGCCATTTCAAGTGTGTGTCCTGTAAGGCTGTAGCAAACTATCGAGATTTTCATTTCAGTTTTCGTAACCAAGGATTGAGGAGATGTCACAGGCTGTCTTCCTGATCAGCTCCGCATTCTCCTCCAGCTTCTGCCTCTCGAACCGGAATACAGGCCATGAGACGGAGATTGCGGCGACTGCCTTTCCCGAGTAGTCCCTTACAGGTGCTGCGATGCAGATTATGTTCTCCTCATGCTCTTCCTGATCAATTGCCCATCCCTGCTTTCTGATGGTCTCAAGCTCTGAGATTAGCTTCTCCGCACTCAGGGAGTTTGCCGTGAACGGTTTGAGATCGTGGGATGAGATGTACTGGGAGAGTTCATTTTCATTCATCTCGGAAAGGAAGATCTTGCCTATTGCCGTGCAGTAGAGCGGTATGATCTTTCCGATCCTTGAGTACATTCTGAGCGTGTAGCTCGATTCCTCCTTGAGGACGTACACCGCAGTGTCATCCTCAAGGATTCCCATATGAACCGTCTCCCCGAGCTTCCGGGAAAGGTCTTTTGCAAATGGTTTCGCCGTGGAGACGATGTCGATATGGGAGAGCGATCTCGAGCCGACCATGAACATCCTCAGTGTCAGATGATACAGGTCGGCGGAGTCGCGGTAGACATAGCCGAGCGATATGAGGGAGGAGAGAAATCTCAGAAGCGTTGCCTTTGGCAGTGAAGTCGCTTTGGCAAGATTCTCAAGATTGATTGCCTCGACTCCGGACAAAGCCTCAAGTATTGATACAGTGCGCACGACGGCGCTCATTCTGGTATCGTCATCTCTCTCCATCTCAGTATCAGCCCTCGAAATACTTCTGTGCGTTGTTGAAGGAGATGTTCCTGACGATCTCTCCGAGATTATCCATGTCGGCAGGATACTCACCGTTCTCAACCCAGTTTCCGATCACGTTGCAGAGTATGCGTCTGAAGTACTCGTGGCGTGAGTAGGAGAGGAAGGATCTTGAGTCTGTGAGCATTCCGACGAATGCAGGAAGGACACCTACGTTCGCGAGGATCTTGATCTGCTCCTCCATTCCATCTCTGTGATCGCAGAACCACCATGCGGAACCGAGCTGCATCTTTCCCTTCACACCGCTTCCCTGGTAGCAGCCCATGAGGGTTGCGAGGGTGTAGTAATCCTTAGGATTGAGTGTGTAGAAGATTGTCTTCGGTACTTCATCTGTCTCGGAAAGAGCACCGAAGAAGAGGGAGATACCCTCTGCAAGCTCCTTGTCGTGAGAAGCATCGTATCCTGTGTCAGGTCCGAGAAGACGGTACATCGTCTTGTTGTTGTCCCTGATGGATGCGAAGTGGCACTGCATCGCGACATTGTTCTTGTGGTATGCGCGTGCGATACCGGAGAGGACGAATGTCCTGTATGCGTCAGCCTCTTCTGCTGTGACAGCGCTTCCGTCCATTCTCTTCTGGAACACGGAGTTGACCTTTGCTGTATCCCAGAATGTGTGAGGACATGTGACGAGAGCATGATCAGATGCGCGGCATCCCATCTCAACGAAGAACTCAAGTCTCTTCTCGAGAGCCTTCACAACATCCTCTGCGCTCTTTATCTCGATGTCTGCTGCCTTAGCGAGCTTTGCGATGTACTCTGCGAAGTCTGGCTTCTCGATGTTGAGGGCCTTGTCAGGGCGGTAGGATGGAATGACCTTTGCAGGACACTTTCCGTCTTCCCTGATGATCTTGTGATATTTGAGATCATCGGCAGGATCATCCGTTGTTCCTACAGCATACACCTTGAATTTCTTCATGATGCCGAATACTGAGAGCTCGGGATTTGTCTTGAACTGCTCGTTGGCCTCATCGTAGATCTTCTTAGCGTTCTTCCTGCAGAGGATGTCGTTGATGCCGAAGTATCTCTGGAGCTCGAGATGTGTCCAGTGATAGAGCGGGTTGCCGATGAGGTTCTCCATGGTCTCTGCCCATGCGAGGAACTTGTCATATGGATCAGCGTCGCCTGTGATGAGCTTCTCATCGAAGCCGCATGCCCTCATCATTCTCCACTTGTAGTGGTCTCCGCCGAGCCATGCGTCTGTTATTGTCGTGAATCTCTTGTCCGTTGCGATCTGCTCAGGAATGAGATGGCAGTGATAGTCGAATATAGGGGCATCTGCCGCATATTCATGATAGAGAGTCTTCGCGGTTCCTGTCTCAAGAAGGAAGTCCTTGTCCATAAAGGGTTTCATAGTACAACACCATCCTTGAATATCGAGATCTCAGCATAGCCGTTGATCTCGTTCTTTGTGTGCGATTCCCCACCAGCCACGCTGATGATGAAGTTGATGAGGTCCTCTGTGACCTTTGCCGGATCCTCGGAGAGCATCGGAGATGCATCGAAGTCGATCCAGTCCTTCTTGTGCTCAGCAAGCGTATGATTCGTTGCGATCTTCACTGTTGGAACAGGTGCTCCGAGCGGAGTTCCCCTGCCTGTGGTGAAGAGAATCATATGTGCGCCGGCCGCTGTCATGTCAGTTGTTGACACGATATCGTTGCCCGGGCCAGAGAGGAGAGTGAGTCCGGGTACAGTGACCCTCTCACCATAGCCGAGGACTGATGTGACAGGAGCCCTGCCTCCCTTCTGCACGCATCCCAGGCTCTTGTCCTCGAGAGTGGAGATTCCACCGGCCTTGTTGCCAGGGGAAGGATTCTCGTAGACAACCTGACCATGTGCCGTGAAGTAGTGCTTGAAGTCCTGTACCATCTTCACAGTCTTCTCGTAGATCTCATCGTTCACAGCTCTGTTCATCAGCATCTGCTCTGCGCCGAACATCTCCGGAACCTCTGTGAGGATTCCTGTTCCGCCCATTGCGGTGAGTGCGTTGCAGAAGTGACCGACGAGCGGGTTTGCCGTGATGCCTGAAAGACCATCCGAGCCGCCGCACTTGAAGCCGACGACAAGCTCTGACATCGGTACGGACTCCCTCTGGTCATTCTTCATGACCGAAGCGATCTCCGTCATGAGCTTCTTCGCATCCGCGATCTCATCCTCAGACTCCTGTGCGACGAGGAATTTCACTCTCTCGCTGTCGACAGGTCCGAGAAGCTCCTTGAATGAGTCCATGGTGTTGTTCTCGCAGCCGAGGCCGATCACAAGGACACCGCCTGCATTCGGATGATGCACGAGACCTGCGAGGATCTTCCTCGTGTTCTCATGGTCTCCTCCCATCTGGGAGCATCCGAACGGGTGTATCCATGCGTGTACTCCATCCTCAAGACCGAGAGTCTCGTTTCCCCATGCCTCAAGCTTCTGGGAAATGCGGTTAACGCAGCCGACTGTGGGAACGATCCAGAGAGAGTTGCGGATTCCGATCTTTCCGTTCTTCCTTCTGTATGCCTTGATAGTCGGAACATGGCCTGTCCATCTGGCCTTGTCTGCCTCTGCCTCTCTCATCGCTTCCTCGGCCTCTGCCTTGTCATATGAATACTCGGCATCCTCCGAAAGGAGAGTGTGGATGTTGAAGGCATGGACGTGCTGTCCCTTCTGTATGTCTTCCTTTGCCGCACCGATAGGGTAGCCGTACTTGATGACCTTCTCTTCCTTCTTTATCTCCGAGAGGGCAACCTTGTGCCCGCTCGGGATATCAGAGAAGATGGTGAAGGTATCACCGTCGACCGTGACCACATCGCCCTTGAAAAGAGGCTCTATGGCTACAGCCACATTATCGCGCGGATTTATCCTGATCAGATTACTCGCCATCAAAGACTCCTGATAGTTTCTGCCATACCCTTTGTCCAGATGGATGTGAGGTAGGATGCCACCTTCTCCTCAAGACCAGGAACGGCTGTAAGATCCTCTCCCCACCATGCAGACTCGGAAAGGACAGCGTTTGCGATCTTCTTGCCCTTGTCAGCAGCATCCTTGTAGGAAGCCTTGTAGAGGGAAGCGAACTTCTCGAGAACCTCCGGGCTGTCGCTGATGAGATACTTCTCACCGTTCCTGTCACCCTTGAGTGATGTTCCCTCATACTCTGTTCCGTTGTAGAAGTTGATGAGAGCTGCAAGAGAGAATGTGAGGACTGTCGGGAGCTTTCCTGTCTTCTTCAGGTATCCGAGGAGTGACGGAAGGTCACGGGTCCTGAACTTGGATACGCTGTTGAGTGAGATCGAGAGAAGGAGGTGTACGATGTACGGATTTGCGAATCTCTCGAGAACATCTCCTGCATACTCCTCAAGCTGCTTCTTGTCGCCATCCATTGACGGGATGATCTCCTCGAAAAGACCTCTCTTCATCATCGGGAAGATGAGATCGGACTTGATGCACTCCTCAACTGTGTTGAGTCCTGTCTGGTATGCTGCGAGAACTGACATCGTGTGTGCGCCATTGAGGATGCGGACCTTTCTTGTCCTGTAGAAGGACATGTCATCTGTCCAGATAACGTTCACGCCGGCTGCAGCTGTCGGAAGCTCATCCTCGTGTGTCTTTCCGTGGCACTCGATGACCCAGAGAAGGAAGATCTCCGCGCTGTCGAGGAGGTTGTCCTTGTAGCCGATCTTCTCGCAGATCGCATCTGCCTCAGCTCTCGGATAACCCGGAACGATTCTGTCAACAAGGCTGTTGCAGAAATCACAGGCATTCTCAAGCCAGTCGATGAATCCCTGCTCGAGACCCCACTCCTTTGAGTACTGGAGTACGATTCTCTTGAGGTTGTCTCCGTTCTTGTCGATGAGCTCACATGGGATTGCGATGATACCCTTTGAGGCATCTCCGTTGAAGTGCTTGTATCTTCTGTAGAGGAATGCCGCGACCTTTCCAGGATATGATACCTGTGGTCTGTCCTCAAGCTTGTCACCCTCGTGGTATGCGATTCCTGCCTCGGTCGTGTTGGAAATGATGAACCTGAGGTCCGGATTCTCTGCCTGTGCGATGAATGCATCATAGTCAGAATACGGATTGATACAGCCCTTGACGCTTGTGATCTTCCTGAACTCCTCAACAGGCTTTCCGTTCTGGACGCCTCTGAGGACTGTCGTGTAAAGACCATTCTGTCCGTTGATCATCTCTCCCATGCCGTTTGCGAGAGGCTGAATCATCATCACACTGCCGTTGAATCCACCCTTCTCATTGAGGATGTCGACGATCCAGTCAACAAATGCTCTGAGGAAGTTTCCCTCACCGAACTGAAGAATCTTTACAGGGCGCTCTGGCTTCTGTACCGTTTCCATGATTGTCTTCATATCAATTCTCCTTTCCCTTGTATGCTCTTGATTATATGTCTCTCCGGCCTCTTTCCAAAGAGGAGACAGACCTGAGTTCCGTGGTTCACTGCTGTCACCACCTGTCCAGGGGCACGAAGCGGCATGACATTGTTCAAGCCAGCCTCCGGTCCTGATCAGGTGCTTTCCGGCAACTGAAAAACGGAACACGGTTTCAGTTTATTCCATTATGGAGTTCTGTCAAATATATTTGCCCAAAAGCCGGGAAAATGGTCAAATTATGATGAATGTGAGAGGAACGGATGGGACGGAGAACAGGATTTCTTTCTGCTGATATCTACCAGGGAGCGGGAATAGCCATATGGCGGTCCATGTCCAGACTGTTTCCTTCTTTCTCTGAGGACGGCTCCCTGTTCTTCTTTCCGGGAGGAAGACTCAGCCATACAGATGGTGATGAGAATATAAAGAACGGTATATACGCCCTTGCCGGAAGTTCTCTCGATGAGGCTGTTGTCTGGGCCTCGACACTTACAGGTGCTGCTACTGATGATGAGGTACGGAGTTTCATAAAAAATCTCTCATCAAAGATACCTGTATCCCTGATCGGAATGGAGATGGACGGTATTCCGTCTGTCGTCTTTGACGGATACAGCGGCATGTATTCCCTTGTAAGTCATTTCATTGAAGTGCATGGAGAGCGGAGGATCGCCTTCATCCGGGGGCCTGAAGGACATGCGGGGGCTGAAGAGCGGTACAGGGCATACTGCGATGCGCTCTCCGATCATGGCATCGCCTTCGATCCTGTCCTTGTCTCATCGCCTGAACCGTGGGATGCGGGGAAGAAGGCTGTGAAGGAGCTTATCCATGGGAGAATGCTTGTTCCCGGCACGGATTTCACATCTGTGATCGCTGCCTCTGATCTCCTTCTCTCATCAGCTGTCCTCTATCTTGATGACATGGGCATCAGGATGCCGGAAGGAATAAAGGCAGGGGGTTTCAATGATACCGATGACAACCTGAGACTCCGTACAAGTCTCAGCAC
>CALXON010000122.1 GCA_944389985.1 uncultured Spirochaetaceae bacterium
GTGAATGAGGTCAGGTCAGATGGAGTGAAGATACATAATCTGCATGTTCCGGGTGGTACAAGGCTCTCCTCGGACTATCTTGAAGGCATATTCACCGTATCATCTGAGGAACGGTATCTTGAGAGCATTGAACTTGCGCTCAGACATCTTTCGCCTGATACTGTTATACAACGCCTGATCTGCGAGACTCCGGCTCACAGACTGGTGGCGCCTCGTGTCTTTCCGGACAAGTCCCTTTTCCTGTCCCATCTGGACAGTATGATGAAGGAGCACGGAACGAGGCAGGGAGATCTGTATGGATGCTGAAAGCAGGATATGTGAAGCTCTTGTCGCTGCGATAAGAAGACTGCCGGACAAGGTCGAAAGACTCATTCATCAGGCCGCGGAGAATGAGACACATCCTTCAGGCAGGCTTGTACTCAATGCTGTCGAGGAGAATATAAGGGTAAGCGGGAGGACTGGCCTCCCTCTCTGTCAGGATACAGGTATGTTCTGGTGTCTTGCATCTGTCGGAAGGGACAGCGGGGTGAGTATCGCAAGGATCGAGGACGCTGTCATGAAAGGCGCAGGAAGAGCGGCAGTCGATGGCTATTACAGGAGAAGCGTGGTCTCCGATCCAGTCTATTCCCGCAAGAATACAGGTACGAATCTTCCTCCTGTGATGGTCTATGAGAACATTGACGGTGATGATGTGATCCTCCGCTTCCTTCTCAAGGGTTTCGGTTCTGAGAACTGTTCAGGAGTACGCATGCTCAATCCTACAGCGGGAGCGGATGGAGTGGTGAATGCGGTAAGGAGTATAGTCTCGGAAGCAGGTGGCAAACCATGTCCACCCATCTTCATCGGAGTAGGTGTCGGCGGAACTATGGACCGTGCCGCTGTTCTGTCGAAGAAAGCGTTCTTCCAGAATGATGATGAGGAGCTGTCCGCCAGAATAAGAGATGAGGTGAACACTCTCGGGATCGGACCGGGAGGACTGGGAGGGGACATTACATGTCTTGATGTCTCGGTGCTTGAGGAGCCTACACATATAGCGGGACTGCCCGTCGCCGTTACCATCAACTGCTGGGCTGACAGGATGGCTGAGATCGTATTCAGAAAGGGGGAGATATGAGAAGGGAGCTTTCACTTCCATACCATGACGAGGATCTGATACAGATCAGACCTGGCGATGAGGTGATTCTCTCCGGCGTTCTCTATGTCGGACGTGATCAGGTTCATAAAAGACTCTATGAGGCTGTCGTGAAGGGCGAGAGTCTTCCTTTCAGCTTCCAGGGTAATGCGATCTACTATATGGGACCGTCTCCGGCTCCTGATGGCTTTGTCCTCGGCGCAGCAGGTCCCACGACGAGCATGCGTATGGATCCGTTCTCTCCTCTTCTTGCGGATCACGGGCTGAAGGTTCTTGTGGGAAAGGGCCCGAGAAAGAAGGAGGTCGTGGAGGCTGTAGGCCGTAACGGAGGACTCTACCTTCAGGCATATGGTGGCTGCGGAGCTCTCTACTCATCCAGAATCCTCTCTGCGGAGACGGTTGCCTATCCGGAGCTCGGTCCGGAGGCTCTCCTGAAACTCACGATCAGGGATTTCCCTGTCTTCTGCATGATAGATACCAGAGGAGAGGAGTACATCCGCTGAAGAGTACTGTCCTCAAATGTTTCACAGAGACATGAATTCCGCTTTACAGCAGAGAGCCTTTGAGCTAAATTTTTCTTGATACACTGAAAAGGATACTGGAGGGGTATTTTCTTCGATGAAGCGCGCTGCCTTGGCCATTATCCTTATTTTTCTTGCCGTTTCATGTGGCCTTGTGACTCCTGAGAAAGAGGAGACGGAGGAGCAGAAGCTGAGCATCAGATCTCTCGGCATGCCGGAGGACATAGTCGATGAGTTCAGCTATGTTTTCGGTTACATGCTTGCCGCATCCGCATCGGAATACGGTGACAATATTGATTACAACTACGTCGCACGGGGTGTTGTCGATTACGCGGAGGGACGATCGTTCTATGCTCCTGCGGAGATGGACAGGATCCTCACACTTCATCAGCGCAATCTGATCAGACAGGACAGGAGAGAGGCGAGAGAGCAGGAAAGGGCGAACAGAGAAAGTGCCTGGGCCTTCCTCATCGCGAACGGAAAGAGAAGGTCTGTCGTGACTCTTCCTTCAGGAGTTGAGTATGAGATACTTGAGAAGGGGGATGGACAGAGCGCGGAGAATGCGCTTTCCGTCATCGCAAATTACCAGATCTCCCTTCCTGACGGCAGTGTCGCATACTCGACAAACGGACAGAATGTGCTGATCAGACTCGATGATGCCATTCCAGGCCTGGCCGATGGAATAAGGACGATGGAAGTGGGAGACAAGATAAGACTCTGGGTTCCTCCCGAGCTTGGCTACAGTGACAGCAAGCCTCCTTATGGAATAGAACCCAGCTCCCTCCTCATCTATGACATAACGTTAAGCGATGTCATCGAGCAGGGCTAGAAGCTCCTCATATGATGATACGGAGTGGTCTGCGAGGTCCGAGGCCCTGCCGTCGAATGAGATGAAGATGCTCTCGATGCCGGCATTCCTTGCCCCTCTGATATCACTTTTCTCCGAATCCCCGATGACGATTGCCCTGTCTCTGCTGATACCTATGTCATCAAGCACGAGATTGAAGAACTCAGCCTCCGGTTTCTGTACTCCCAGCTCCTCGCTTATGTAGATTTTGTCGAAGTACTTTTCTGTATCAGTACCTCTGAACCTCATGTGCTGGGTATCTGCGATTCCATTCGTGATTATGTATTTGTGAAAGTCCGGAGAGAGCTTCTCCAGGAAATCCACAGCTCCGTCAATCATTATGCCGGCATTTCCGAGGAGCCGGACATAGTCTTCCCCGGCTTCGACAGGATCATGCTTCAGACTGATGAGATTGAAAAAGCGCCTGAAACGTTCACTCCTGAGGGTATTCATGGTGAGCTCTCCCTCCTCGTATGCATCCCAGCAGCTCCTGTTCGCATCGTGGTATATGGAGATGAATTCCTCATTGTATGGAATCGAGAGCTTTCCGAAGAGAGTGCTGAGCGCGATATCCTCGGTGGCCTTGAAATCATAGAGTGTTCCGTCTGCATCAAACAACAGGTGACGTCTGTTCATGACAATACTGTAGCAAAAATTCCGATGATGGTGGATAATTCTGGATATGAGACACTATGTATCGTTATTCATAACAGGAGCACTGATGCTCTTCACCGGAATATATATGATGTTGCGTCCATCAACATTTGTCGCTGTAGTGCTCTCTGTCTTTGCTGTCTACATGATCTTTGATGGAGTGAGAGGAGTCGTGACAGCATTGCGCTTCAAGACGCTTCCCCAGACAATAAAGAACGCTCTCTTTGTCAAAAGCGCCATCTGCATTCTCTCCGGAATCGCCATAATAGCAATCTCGATAGCGGCGGAGAATCTTCTGATACCGGTATTCGTATACGTCTCAGGAGCAGTCTTCTTCGTCTCGGGAGTGATCAACCTCACAGATTACATACTTCTCTCAAGAAGGGGATTGAACTCAGGGTATCTCGGATTCGAGATAGCTTTCTCATTCATCATCGCGCTTCTTCTTTTCCTGTTCCCGAACTTCATAGGAACGACTGTGATCACAATAGCTGCGGCCATCATATTCGCGACCGGAGCTGTTGCGATAACGAGCGGGGTGTATTCAATCATATTCCAGAGAAAGCTGAGAAGTATGATCAGGAAGACCGATTCAGGCATTCCCGGTCAGTATGACGAATGATTCCTCAGGTGGCAGGAGTCAGTATCGCATGAACTGAATTCGGGCTCACAGAACCCCATGCGCCTGTGACAGCGTTGACCACAATCGGAATCAGTCCAGCCAGAATATCCAGAACGATACATCCGCCTCCGACCTTGTTGACGAGGTTTGCATAGGTTGTCTGGTATCCGTCCTTCGATATGGCGACCGTGTAGGTATGTCTTTTTTCCAGTTCCACTGTCAGTGGAGTCTGCCCGTACATCATGCCGTTAACCTGAGGATAAAACGGATATCAATGATTTCCGGAGGAGCTTGTGAATGTTAAATCGGAAATGTTTAAAATGATTTTAACAAAATTTCATTTAACATTTTT
>CALXON010000123.1 GCA_944389985.1 uncultured Spirochaetaceae bacterium
CATCTTCATATTAAATCAGCAAGCTTGTTTCGGACTTTGTATCCAATCTTGAAATGACAATCTAAGCACAATAGATACTTCAGCTCCTGGTCTTAATTCTGTCTTTTACTTCCCAGTCTTCAATGAATGCCTGAACTTCTTCTTCCAGTGCTTTCTTCTCAGGGAGATAGAGAACATATTCCGAAGCGAAAATCCTGTTTTCAAGGCCTCCCAGAACATACTCAATCTTCGTGGAGGGCTTGTCAGTACATAGAATTATACCAATGGGATCATTGTCATCAGGATCATTGACATCTGCTTTGAAATAGTTGAGATACATATTGAGTTGCCCCACTGCAGCAGGTAGCAGTTTCCTTGTCTTCAATTCAATGATCACATAGGCCCTGAGGATTTTGTTGTAGAAGACCATATCAGCATAGTAGTGCTCATTATCGAATGTGATTCTCTGCTGTCTCCCGACAAACATGAAACCTTTCCCAAGCTCAAGAAGGAAATTCTCAATATGATTGATAAGTGCATCCTCCAGCTCTGCTTCCATCACAGGCTTGTTTTCAGGCAACCCCACAAACTCGAAAACATAAGGATCTTTCAGAATATCCTCAGGTTTCTCAATCTTCTGTCCCTTCTCTGCAAGTCGTTTGACTTCTTCCTTGTTCTCTTTTCCACGGGAGAGCAGGAGTCGTTCATAAAGAGATGAATCAAGCTGTCTTTTGAGTTCTCTGACAGACCATTTGGATGCAATGCACTCTTTCTCATAGAAACTGCGCCTGTCGTCATCGGAAATTGAAAGAAGCTCACAGTAATGAGACCAGCTCAATTGGTCAGACAGTGTCTGTCTTTTTCTGTAGACAAGGAAAAAATCTTCTCATGTTTTTAAGATTTGTCAGAGAGAATCCTGAGCCAAGTTCTGCTTCAAGACGTTTTGATATATGTTTCAGTGTCTGTTCTCCATACTGTGCCCTCTCCTGATTCTTCTGCTCATCCTCAACAATTAGTCTCCCAATATTCCAGTATGCCGAGAGCATTTCCGTATTGACGCTGCGTGCAATATTCTTACGGGATGTGATGATTATTTCCTTGATGCTTTCTATGAGTTTATTTGGTTCATTTGCAGTGATACCGGTTTTCTTCATCCTGCCCTCCGACTTGAAGGCGTAAAGATTACACCTTCTGGATTACCATACAGGATGAATTTACAGGCAGAAGAAGATAAAGCAAGCTTTTTCTTCAGAATCGACCTGAAAAGTTGATTTTCATTCTATTTTGTCGTGTTTTCACTACAAAATCTGGATAGAGATTTCAGATGTTCCTATCACATCATGAGACGGCCTTCCATGCCGCTGAAATCAACTGTATATCTCTTTCCCGTGTTCATACAGATCGTGACAGGTCCATAGCCTCCGCATCTTTCCTTGTCGCTGAAATCGATCGAAGAGATGCTGAAGATCTCATCATCGGTAAAGCCCTCATCTCCTTCCTTTGTGATGATCTGACTTATAAGAACATATGGTTCATAAGCGAAGATCTTCTTCCTTGATGCGTGTGCGAATATGATGAAGCTCTCTGCTGTATCAGGATTCGTGCCTGTACTCTTCTCGACAGAAAGGTCATTCCATCCTGAGAATATGGTCATGGCCATATGTCTGACATTTCCATCACTTCCATGTCCTGACATGATTACCGCCTGATACTCCCCCATCTTCCGGATGGTATATGTCGCATCCGGACAGGGAAATCCATAAGAGCCGAGGTATATATCGACAGGTTTGTGGAAGAGCCGGATCTTGTCAGCTCTGACAAGCCCGTATGCAACCGGGAAATCCGCAAGATCGATCATACTCGTCCAATGAAGATCACAGCTTGTGTCATAACCGAAAAGCGCACGGCGATAGAGGACATCTTCCCTCATTCCGCTCCAGAGTATGCTGTTTATCTGTTCGGTCTTCTCTATATCAGGTTCCTTGAGAACATACTCAGCTGCACTGAGACCGGAATCAAGATCACATTCCCACGGATAATGGCTGTTGTATGACAGCTTCGCATAGCACCATCTTCCATTGCTGTCACCGATGCGCTTCGTGACCTTGCCGGTCCTCAGTTCCATGGTCCCGTTGTCCTGATGATCCGCAATCGCAAGTCCGGGGCCTTCCAGCACAGTCTCAAGAGTCTCCCCTTCCTTCATCGTCTCCCAGATGCCGTTCTCCTCCTTCGCTGTCCAGAATGGATGATCCTCCGGTAGCTCAAGACAGAGGAATGCCTTTCCCAGCCAGAGAGGACTCTCTGCACAGCTGTAGCCCTGAACCATCGGAGTGAACGGTCCGTAGAAACCCAGTACGGGAGCTCCCTCATACAGAATGTCATCCCTTCCGAAGAACTGCATCAGTGCTCCTGATGCGATCCTTCTCGCAAGTCCGGGATTGCATGAAGGATTCCTGAGATTGAAATTGGCGGCAAACGGTGCTGTGGCCGCATTGCGGTATATGCTGCTCCTGCCCCACATCGTGACATGACCATTCACGTCAAAGAGTCTGTCATAAGTCTTCATGAACTCATTCGAGTTTCTCTCGAACTCTGCTGCAAGATACTCCTCATTCTCATATCCGTACCATTTGCACCATATTGGAGCATAGACCTGGAAAGCCCAGGCTGAGTAATAATCAAACGTGTGGCCGTCTCTGTACCATCCGTCACCTGCATAATATGCGAGGATCGCCTGAGCAT
>CALXON010000124.1 GCA_944389985.1 uncultured Spirochaetaceae bacterium
GCCAAGTGCGTATTCATGGTCGGAACATTCATCAACGACAGAAACGGCGAGGAGGAAGAGAAGCTCATCGTGGCGCTTGTCCGCGGCGATTATGAGGTCGAGGAGTCAAAGCTCTCCAATGCTGCAAGGGCAAATTCGATCAGGCCGGCACACGACGAGGAGATCCTGGCATGCGGAATGGTTCCGGGCTATGCATCTCCGATCGGAGCGAAAGGCAACTTCATCTGCATCGTCGATGACAGCGTCGCGGAGTCAAACAACCTTGTCGCAGGAGCGAATGAGGCTGGATTCCACTATATCAATACGAATTTCGGCCGTGACTATACTGGCACTGTCGCTGACATAGCATCCGCCCGTGACGGAATGAGATGCCCTGTATGCGGAGCACCTCTCAGAGCCTCGAAGGGTGTCGAGATCGGAAACATCTTCCAGCTCGGAACCCGCTACTCCTCCTCGATGAACTGCACATATCAGGATGAGGAAGGAAAGCAGATTCCGGTAGTGATGGGTTCCTATGGAATCGGTGTCGGCAGACTTCTTGCCTGTCTTGCAGAGGAGTACAATGATGAGGGAGGCCTCAAGCTTCCTGTCTCTGTCGCTCCGTATCAGGTACACCTTGTCTCACTGGTGAAGGATACTGCCATCGCTGACAGCATCTATGATGAGCTTCAGGCGAAAGGCATAGAGGTTCTCTATGATGACAGGAAGGAATCGGCAGGCGTGAAGTTCGCAGATGCCGACCTCATCGGAATTCCTCTCCGCATCACACTCGGCAACAGAAGCCTCAAGGAAGGAAAGGCCGAGGTTCGCATCCGTGCTACAGGAGAGACTACAACCTACGATCTTTCAGATCTCGCGGAGGAGATCAAGGCAGAGATCGCAAAGGAACAGGCGAAGATCGACGAGGGAATCGTCGAGAAGACTCTCGACTGAAGAGAGCTTCAGAGAAAGAAAAGGAGCAGGGCCTCAGAGTGCTCTGCTCCATATTTTTTCCCTGATTACTTTCCTATCTTCACTTCAATCCTGCCGGGTTCAGCTTTCCTTACACGCGGAATCGTTATCGTGAGGATACCATTACCGCTGTCTGCCGTTATTCCGGCCTGATCTGAGTCCTCAGGAAGTGAGAATGACCTGGAGAACTCCGGAAGGCTGATCTCACTTGCGATGAGCTTTCTTGCCTCCATTCTCTTTCTCAGTCTCTCCTTCCATGACGGATCGGATGCTATCGTGATGACTCCGTCCTTCACTGTGATCTTTATGTCATCATCACTGTACCCTGCGACCTCAAGCTCGATCGTATATGCATCTGCCGTCTCATATATATCTACAGGTGGATACTTTCTGGTGGAGACATCGGAGAAGAAATCATCGAAGAATGAATCAAGTCCTCCAAGAACCGGTGCTGTTCTGCCTATAACGTATCTCATAATCCATATCCTCCAATTATGTTTTTTGTTTACACCAACACAATGCAGAATGCATGCCAAGTCAGCTAATTCATTAATTTGTATATAAATATATTGTAAAGACAAATCGGCATGACATCCTCAGAACGGACAAACTGACCCACCCGGGGACATTTGAGGGATATATGTATCATTATGACACAAGGCCCGGAAATATGGATGAAAACGGGGAAAAAGGATACACTCATCGTATGTCTGTAGAGAAAGTGAGGGAGTTCCTCAGGCCGTATGGCAGGGATAAGGATATAATCGAGTTCCCGACGTCAAGTGCGACAGTCGCGGAAGCCGCTGCTGATCTCGGAACGGAGGAAGGAAGAATCGCCAAATCGATGTCATTCCTGACAGCTGCGGGTCCCATAGTCATCGTCATGACGGGAGACGTGAAGATCGATAACAGGAAATTCAAGGATATCTTCCACGAAAAGGCCCGGATGATAGGAGCTGAGGATGTTGAGCGTCTTACTGGGCATCCTGTCGGAGGTGTATGCCCCTTTGCCCTTCCGGATGGAGTCAGGCTCTATCTTGATGAGTCTGTCAGACGCTTTGAGACTGTCTTTCCTGCTGCCGGTTCAAGGAACAGCGCCATAGAGATGACCGCTGACGAACTGGACCGAATCACAAAGCCTGAAGCCTGGATTGATGTGGCGAAGCCTGCTCTCTGATTCCTGATCTCACTTCCTGTTGTTGAGAATACCGGTGATGAAACTTTCCTTGGCTTTTGTATAGGCCTGACGGTCATTGCTGAATCTTTCTGCAAGGTCAAGTTTCAGTGCATCATATTCCGCCGCAGTCTCAGGAGAACTCAGCAGCGTGTCACGGAAATAGAGATAGTTGTTCCATGCTGTTCCTTTCCATCTGACAACATGTATATGATGGGTTCTTGTATCATTCTTCATATCCCCCATCACGAACAGCAGCTGTCCGGGAACATCCTCTCCTCTGAAGAAGATACCATGCTGCTCAAGACTGAAACAGAACGGAAGAACATCACCGGCAGAACGGACTCCGACAATAATGTCTATGACAGGTTTCGCATGAATGCCTAGAACAGCCGTGCTCCCGGCATGCTGTATGTCCTCAGCAACAGAGCCAAGTACTTCGTGCAGAATGGCGATGCACTCCTCAGCTTCCCGCTTCCAGCTGTCGTGGTATGGAAGAAGGCGTACTGTATTGCGTTTCAGTCCAAGATAATTGTCCACAGGCATCAGTTCTCTCAAAAAAAAGAATGGCAACCTACCCTTGAACCATTGTTCAACCAGCAGATTGCCGCTTTTCATTGATGGTCTGGAGATCCACTCCACTGTCAGCTTTTGCCGCTCAATGGCCCAGATGACATCTATTTAGCAGGGGCAGGACTCGAACCTGCGACCTCCGGGTTATGAGCCCGACGAGCTGCCAACTGCTCTACCCTACGTCGATTTCTCTAAGAATATAGAGAGTTATCGAAAATATGTCAACACCTGCAGAATGCATCACAAGAAGAATCATGATGATTATTCTGAACGACTGCTCTTCTTTCCTCTGATATTTTCTCCTTCTTTGCCATATAATGACCGGAGGAGATCCATATGGGACTGACAGAATGTTACAAGATCCTCTCAGCACATCTTGTTGAGGGCACCCTGAAAGCAGGAGAAAGCATAAAGATCAGGATTGATCAGACACTGACGCAGGATGCGACAGGAACAATGGCCTATCTTGAATTTGAATCCATGAAGATTGACAAGGTCAGGAATGAGCTTGCCGTGAGCTATGTCGATCACAATACCGTCCAGGTCGGATTCGAGAATGCTGATGACCATGAATACCTGAGGACAGTTGCCGACAGCAAGGGTGTCATATACTCAAGAGCCGGAAACGGCATATGTCATCAGGTCCATCTTGAAAGATTCGCCCTGCCGGGGAAGACACTTCTCGGTTCGGATTCCCATACACCGACAGCAGGAGGGATAGGATCCTTCGCGGCAGGAGCCGGAGGTCTCGATGTCGCTCTGGCGATGGCAGGAGTTCCTTTCCAGATCATAGCGCCACGCGTGGTGGGAATACATCTGACAGGGCATCTGCAGCCATTTGTCTCCGCAAAGGATGTCATACTCCATGTGCTCAGTCATTTCGGAGTGAAAGGGAACGTGAATACGGTCTTCGAGTACTTCGGAGATGGAGTGAGGACACTTTCAGTACCAGAAAGGGCTACCATAGCGAACATGGGAGCTGAGTGCGGCGTGACGACATCGCTCTTCCCTTCTGATGAGAACACACTGGCATTTCTTAAAGCACAGGGACGCGAAAACGGATATGTACCTCTCATGGCGGATGCTGATGCCGTATACGATGAGGTTTTCGATATAGACCTGTCTTCACTCGAGCCACTCGTAGCATGCCCTCACAGTCCCGGAAATATAAAGAAAGTGAAAGAGCTTGAGGGAATGGCCGTGAATCAGGTGCTCATAGGTTCATGCACAAACTCAAGCTACATGGATCTGAAAAAGGCGGCGGCAATACTTGAGGGAAAGCACATAGCGCCTTCCGTATCTCTGGGAGTAGCTCCGGGATCAAGGGAGGTCCTTCTCATGATCACGGAGGACGGTACACTCGAGACTCTGATCAGAGCAGGAGCGAGAATCCTCGAATCGGCATGCGGCTTCTGTATCGGTAACCACCAGAGTCCGGGAACTGAGAGCGTGTCACTGCGCACGAGCAACCGCAATTTCTATGCGCGTTCAGGCACCGCCTCGGCGAATCTGTACCTTGTATCACCGGAGACGGCGGCTTTCTCCGCGATATCAGGAACATTCTCCGATCCGAGGAAGTCCGACAGTGACATATCAGAAATAAAGATGCCGGAGCGTTTCATCATCGATGATTCGATGTTCATTATGCCCACATTCTCCGAAGCGATAAGAAGGGGTCCGAATATCGGAGAACCACCACGGAACACTCCTCTTCCGGAAACTGTGAAGGGTCATGCAGTCATCAAGGTCGGAGAGAAGATAACGACAGATCACATCATGCCGGCAGGAGCAAGGCTGAAATACAGATCCAACATACCCCGCTACTCGGAGTTCGTATTCGAATCGGTGGATCCGGAGTTCCCTTCCCATGCCGCATCATACCGTGATCAGGGAGAGAGCGGTTTCATAATCGCCGGAGCTTCATACGGGCAAGGATCATCAAGAGAACATGCCGCGATCTGTCCGATGTATCTCGGAATACGCGCAGTCTGCGCAGTATCCATCGAGCGCATACATCAGGCGAACCTCTGCAATTTCGGAATACTTCCGCTTCTTTTCAAGGATGAGAAGGACTATGAGAAGATCGATCAGGGAGATGAACTGGAACTTACCGATCCTCTCTCCTCAGTGGCGACAGGAGAATTCACTCTCCATGACATCACAAAGGATCTTCTCATTCCCATGACACTCTTCGCGTCCGAGGATCAGAAGAAGACCCTCCTTGCCGGAGGAAAGCTCAACGAGGTGAGATCATGAGAATAAGAATGGAGAACGGCAGGCTTTCCGTACCTTCAGAGCCTGAGATCGTATACATCGAGGGAGACGGGGTCGGAAAGGAGATCACGGACAGGATGCGCGCTGTCCTCAATGCGGCTGTAAAGAAAGCCTACGACGGAAAGAGGAGGATCCTGTGGAAGGAGGCCCTCGCCGGAGGAAAGGCAATCGAGAAGGAAGGAACGAATCTGCCGGAGAGCACGCTTGAGGCGATCCGCGACTCACTTGTCGCCATAAAAGGACCCCTGATGACACCGGTCGGAAAGGGAGCAAGGTCTATCAATGTCGCTCTCAGACAGCAGCTTGATCTCTATGTCTGCCTGCGTCCTGTCGAATACTTTGAAGGCGTTCCCTCCCCTGTCCGCCATCCTGCGAATGTAGACATGGTCGTATTCAGGGAGAATACCGAGGATATCTATGCGGGAATTGAATGGGCATCAGGAACAGAGGAAGCAGAGAAGGTCATATCATTCCTCCATGATGAGATGGGTGTCAGGAAGATAAGATTCCCTGAAACCTCCGCCATCGGGATCAAACCTGTTTCTCCTGACGGTTCTAAAAGACTCATAAGAGCCGCCATTGATTATGCAGTCAGGAACGGACGGAAGTCTGTGACCATGGTGCACAAGGGAAACATAATGAAGTTCACCGAAGGCGGCTTCAGAAGCTGGGGATACGAGCTTGCAAGAGAGGAGTACGGAGCCATTGAGAGAGATGGAAAGGTCTTCATCCCGGCCAGTCATGGCGATATTGAGCTCAAGGACTGTATCTGCGACGCATTTCTCCAGAATATCCTGCTGAAACCTGAGAACTATGATGTCATAGCGACTCTCAATCTCAACGGCGACTATGTGTCTGACGCTCTGGCAGCAGAAGTCGGAGGCATCGGAATAGCTCCGGGTGGAAACATAAACTACCAGACAGGTGCCGC
>CALXON010000125.1 GCA_944389985.1 uncultured Spirochaetaceae bacterium
AGCTCATCAGAGAACTAAGCGGCGAATACCATTTGTATGAGCTGACATCATTCTTCAAAGTACCAAAGAGCTCGTATCTGAGCTGGAAAGCGCGTCACAGGGAAGATGAGGATACGGGAATAAAGAAGCGTATAGAAGAGATATTCGAATACCATAAAAAGAGATACGGATACAGAAGGATAACAGCCACGCTGCATCAGGAAGGGCTTATTGTGAACCACAAGAAGGTAAAGCGTCTGATGAATGAGCTAGGGCTGTTCCCTGCCACATATAAAAGTGCACGTTATTCCTCTTATAAAGGCGAGATCGGGAAAACTGCTCCGAATATACTGAACAGACAATTTGATGTCGATTCTCCCGATAAGGTGTGGGCAACCGATGTTACGGAATTCCAGACGGATGAAGGCAAGCTCTATCTGTCTCCGATAAAGGACCTCTGCACCGGAGAGATAATAAGCTACGACATCTCACCGTCTCCGAACATGTCGATGGTAATGAAGATGCTTGATATGGCTCTCCAGAGCCATCCAGATCACAAGGGACTGATGATACATTCCGACCAGGGCTTCCAGTACCAGCATGCATTGTTTGTGAACTGCCTCAAGGAGAATGGCATAGTTCAGAGCATGTCCAGAAAAGGCAACTGTCTGGACAACAGCAAGATGGAGACGTTCTTCTCGACGCTGAAGAAGGAGATGTATTACGGACATGAAAAGGAGTTCAAGACAAGAGAGCAACTCAGAGCCGCAATAGATGAGTACATTGAGTATTACAACAGCGAAAGAATACAGATGAAATTAGGCTACCTTCCTCCATTGATTTTCAGAGAGAAGATAGCCTAAGCTTATTTCAGGTCCGACTTTGAGGGTTCACCTCATGAGACAGCCCCTGAAATTCGATTCCTTTGCAGTCTTACTGGACGAACGGCTTGCTTTCCCTTCCGATAGCGCAGTTCTTACCATCGATGACGAGTTCGTACTCTGGGAAGTGGAGATATCGGTCCTCAACAGCGTCAATAGAGCCCGTGAAGCTGATAGACGTTTCCTTGCTGCTTCTCGCCACGAACTTACCGGAAATGCCGCCATCGAACTCAAAACTGTCGTCGTCCCACTTCTCATCCTCGATGACGGTACCTTTAATTACGATATCATTAAGAACAAGGCCGTCTTCCGCGTAGGTATCGATAGTTACGTTGATAACAGACGTCTCCCGCTCGCCTCTCTCCGAGAACTCATGGGAGCCGGAAACGCTCTGAGCCCAGCCATCTTCGAGGCGAAGGTCGGTGAACGACACGTCCCAACCGATGATCTCGTATTCTGGTCTTCCATCGTCCCACTCATCAATACGGAGGTTGACCCGTCCGGTAACTCCTCGATGGTTCACGTCTACCCAGCCGTCGCTGAGTGCGCTGTCCTCAAGGTACTCGACAGCCTCCTCTACCGACTCCCTGATATCATCCTGGATCTCCTCGGCTCCTATCATGAAGAGAAGGAATGCACGGCGCTCATCGTCTGTCATGGCAACGGGAAGATCGGCGGGGTCTACGTTATCATTACCGACCGTGACGGTCTCTCCCGTACCGCCTGACGACGGGGCCATCGTGAATTTCAGCGTCTGCCCGTTCGGCATCGTCATCGTGATGTCCGCCTTGATGACGTTTCCGTCGGCGTCGGTCTCAAAGGTACCAAATTCAATCACCGTTCCGTCGTCTGCCGTGAAGTTCGTCGGCTGAAACGTGCCGCCCTTAGGCGTGCCGACGTACTGCATCATCGCCCTCACTGCGGAAACGGCGGGGGTTGCCTCTGACACACGACCGCCATTCGGGTCGCATGCTGTTCCGAAAACAACAGCCATCAAGAGTATCGCGATGGCTGCGACAACACTTTTTTTCGTAGTCATTGTTCGCTCCTTTTTCAGGCGCATCTTAATGGATGAAGATTAAAATACCATTAAATTCAGAAAGGAATGTGGTTTTTGTATATAAGAAGCTTCTCCGCATTCCTGAGATAACTGTCTATGACGTATGCTATGTCCCGGCGCTGCAACCTGATCTCCTCATGAAGAGAAGGAAAGTCCTCATAGCGGATGATCGGATAGAGATCTTTCTGTATTGCGGTGATCAGATGGAACATCTGTTCCGTCTCTTCTTCCTGTACGCTCTTGATGCGCACAAGATAATGGATCTGCTCAAGCTGTGAGAACATGTCCCAGAGTATCATGAGAGCGCTGTGGAGCTCCTTTCCTCCTTCCATCTCCGGATGTCTCTCCATATAGGAGACGGATGACTCATAGTACAGGTGGAAATCTGTCAGGATATCCGTGGATACAGAGAGATCTGTCTTTGACACCAGTCCCTCCCTGATGATGTTCCAGTATTTGTTATGCAGGCGGAACAGAGCCTTGATGCTGTATCTGAACTGTGATGACTGTCTGATCGGGAAGAAGAATCTGTTGACGATGAAGACAATGATGAGCGCCGCGGCAAGATAAAGAAGCCTGAGACTGATGGCTGATGTCTCACCCAGAGTTATCATCGCGATGGTCAGTGTATAGCAGGTATGGAATGCCGGATGATACCACGTTCCGGGAACAGAGCAGTACATCAGGGATATCATCAGAAGGGCAAACACTATCTGAGCCCACAGGCCGGGAAGGAACGGATAGATGATGTACTCCACAAGACATCCTATGAATGTTCCCAGAGGATTTGTCTTCATGTAGTAATTGCTGTCTTCCGTATCAGGCTGGAGAAGCAGGAAAGCATTCAATGGTACCCAGTATGAATGTGTCATTGGAATCATGTGATTGACGATGTCGCTGACGGCCATGACTATCGCAAGTCGGAGGGCGAAACGCATCTCAAAGGATTCCAGATTGAGCCTTATGGCAAGTTCATGGCGGATGTTCTTCCAGTCGACTCTCCTTCTTCTGCTCTCATAGGGATCCTCATCAAGGGCATGCAGCATGAAATCCATCATGTGAAGAACGCTTCTGATGAATATTCTTATATGTCCTTCCGGAATCTTCATGGTATTGAGGAGGGTTTCCGCCACAGCTGTCTGCTCCCCCTGCCATGGTGTCCCGATACTGCCGGCTGCATCGGAAAGGTATGAGGAAAGACGGCGGAGCTCAAGAACATGGGCTGTATCAAGCTCCGAACGCCAGTCATGATCGGAGAGCATGTATGAGAAGCGCTGCAGGAGTGTCGACATCATGTTCCTGATCTGGACATCACCTGTGCTCAATGCAGAGAAGCTCTGCCTGCCGTATGAGATATCATGCATCAGTTCTCCGAACATTCTCCTGCATTCATCCAGCTTCTCCGGTTCAGCAAGAAGCGCCGTGAGGACGGAAAGTCTTCCTAGAAACTCCCTCAGAGACCGTTTCACGTCATTCTCCGACCGGTGAGTGTGGTTGATCAGCCACAGGAATACTCCCATGTATGCCGTGAGTATCCAGAGGGAGAGAAGCATTCCGGAAAATTCCCGGATGTCTGCAGGTGGCACGAACGACAGATACACGAACATGAGCATGTATGTGTAGTATCCCCGGGGGTTGAACTGTGAGCTCTGCGTGAAAACAAGGATGAATGGAACGATAACATTCAGTATTGTCGCAATCCATATATTTGCCGATCCTGCCGTTGCCAGAACCAGCAGCAGCATCTCATGGAAAACAAGCAATGTGAATCTTGTGCGCTTTCCGTTCCTGCCTGCGCTGAAGAATGCGGCCATCGGCGGAACCGTTATCGTGAAATGAAGACCGAAAAGGAAATAGATGAGAAAGAACGAGGATATGAAAAAGACAAATACAGGATATGCTCCATGTATTCTGTCCCCTATATCCCTCAATCCGGTTCTTACCTCCATCCACTCTCCTCTCTGAGAAATTCTAACATGGAGAACAGTTGGTTTGCCGCATGAAATAATGCATTTCAAGACCTTGGAAGAATAATTATTGCCAGATGATATATACCATGATATATATTTTATATGACCACTGCAAAAATATTTGAGAATGGACGCAGCCAGGCGGTGAGACT
>CALXON010000126.1 GCA_944389985.1 uncultured Spirochaetaceae bacterium
TGTCTCAATGGAGAACGGAGAGATCTCTGTTTCCTGACACTATTGCCTTATAGCGCTGCGGAGTGTCGGCATCGAGTACGGTGCCGATGCTTCCGTTGTATCTCCCGATATCATACATGGCGAGGTATTCCTTCAGACTTCCTGAGAAGCCGAGAAGCTTCTCCCTGTGTTCCTTTCTGAACATCACAGGATGTCCGGGGATACCAGAACAGACTGCACGGGCGATGCTGTGATCCGAGAGCATCTCATATGTTCCGGCATAGTCGTCATAGGTAAGCAGCGGCAGATCCCCCGGAACAATTGCGAAATCATCATTCCTGACCTGCTCTATACCACAGAGCGTGCTTGTCTTCTGCCCTTCAATGTAGTCGGGGCAGTATACCTTCCTTACATCAAGACCTGACAGAGCTTCCTCCATTCTTTCCTTTTCATAGCCAAGCACCACCATAACATCATCCGAAAATGAGAGAGCAGTGGTGATCACGCTCTTGATTATCGTTCTGCCGTTATAGGGCAGGAGCAGCTTGTTCTCTCCCATTCTTCTTGAGAGTCCTGCTCCCAGAACTATTATCGTCATGGAATCAATTATATCACTTTCCGGAGTCTATTCCTCTTATTCCATATCTGGTCTATCATTGCGTTATGCTCAACAGACGCGATAACCATATGCTCATGTCAGTGAGGTCGAGGATTCTCAAGGATCCTTCCGGAGATTACGATGACGCGCTTTTCCATTCCTTCCTGACATCCTCAGGACTCGGGAAAGAGGTATACCTTCTTAAAGGTCATATCAATGATAACGGCAAGCGGTACATAGCCATCTCGTTGTCGGAGGGAACTGACGGGGAGTGGACACCTTTAAGGACACTCATATATGGATTCTCCTCTGATTATGTGGAGTATGACGGTTTCGTCATGGATGGAATCATAATCGAGAAGGACTTCATCGAGGAGATCATATCGGGACTGGATGAGAGCGGAGTGAGCGCCGTTGTCGGTGATGTCCTTGCTGAGGAGGCAGAGGCAGCCGTCATTCCGATCTCAGGCTCAGAGATCATCACATCTGTCAGCACTGACACTCCGCAGGACCTGAGGATAGAGCTTCCTGTCGAGGATCCTGAGGGAAATGATGAGGACAGGAAACACCTTGCAGCATCATTCTTCCAGCTTTTCAGCAAGGTCGCTGATCTTGATATCCACAGTCTGGCAATTCCTGTTTTCAGAGGTTATGATCCGTCACTCTTTGCCGACATAGCGCTGTCATCTGTATCAGCATTCCTGCACATGCATCCGGATTACTTCATACAGATAGTCTTCACCTGCCGTGATGAGAAGGAACTGGAGGCTCTGTCCGGAGCATCGGAGGCCTGAATCACTCAGGCTTTCTGAGCATGATCAGGAAAGAGATCAGGAGAAGGAGAGGGGAGAAGAGTATCGAAAGCTGTCCGAACAGCTTCACGGCGATACTTCCTGCAGCTGCTCCCAGTGCGAACACAAGAATCACAAGAAAGTAGCTTCCGGCAGCCTTCAGATCTTCTTTTCTTCCGTCCTGCAGGAACAGGGCGAGTTTCTCCGTTCCGCCTCTGAGGTTTCCTATGCACATCGTGCTGGCGTAACTTATGCCATGACCTTTTCTGAAGGCCTGGACCTGCATCGCGCATGCTGTCGATATCATGGCATTGGCAACGGCATCGGCACTGATGAACGCAGATGCGGTGAGAAGGACAGTCTCAAGCGCGATCACACTCTGCCGCCAGTGAACATGATGCCCGTCCGTACTGTATTTGTGTATCATGCATGCTATGAGTATTCCCAGAATGAATGACAGGACGGGAATGGCATATGAGAGAGCTCTCTCCCAGCTTCCTTCCATGAGAGAGGCTGAGAGAAGAACTATGTTGCCTGTCTGTGCGTTTGCGAAGACATGGCCACGCACAAGATAGGAATATGCATCCTGAAGTCCCCCGGAGAGTGTTATGAGAACCATTACCGGGAGACTTTCAGATGGAATCTTACTGGATCTTTCTCGCATCCTCGAGGACTGTGTCAACGTTGGACTTCCTGACCTTGCAAGGCTTTATGTGCCAGATCTCATCGGCATACTCCTTGATTGTCCTGTCAGATGAGAACTTCGCGGAACCTGCGATGTTGAGTATCGCCTTTCTGTTCCAGCCTGCTCTGTCATCGCGGTACATCGAAGTCGCCTTCTCATGCACATCGTGGTACATCCTGAGATCTGCGAAGAGGAAGTATCTGTCGCCGTAGTCGAAGAGGGTCTTCCTGAGATTCTCGAAGATGTTCGGCTCATTGATGGTGGAGTAGCCGGAGTCGACCCGAGCGACCATGCGGCGGATCTCCTCGTCGGCATCAACCCACTCACGCGGTCTGTATGAACCCTGAAGCTTTCCGATCTCCTCCTCAGTGTGTCCGAAGATGAAGATGTTCTCCCTTCCGACCTCTTCAGCCATCTCGACATTCGCTCCGTCAAGCGTACCGATCGTGAGGGCACCGTTCGCCATGAACTTCATGTTTCCGGTTCCTGAAGCCTCCGTTCCTGCTGTCGATATCTGTTCGGAGATGTTCGCTGCGGGGATCACGGCCTCAGCCATGGTGACCCTGTAGTCAGGCATGAAGTGCACCGCAAGCTTCCTGCTCACCCTTGAGTCGGAGCTGATGACCTTCGCGATGTTGTTTATGAACTTGATGATGAGCTTCGCGTTCACATATCCCGGAGCAGCCTTTCCTCCGAAAAGGAATGTTGTCGGCGGGAATGCCTCGAGGTATGCCTCGTCGTTGCGCATCCTGTTGTAGATCATGAGGATGTTGAGAGCGTTCAGAAGCTGTCTCTTGTACTCATGGATTCTCTTCACCTGGACATCGATGAGAGTGTCGGTGTTGAGAATGAATCCGGAGTCCTTCCTGAGGAATGCCGCCGCATTCTCCTTGCAGCTGCGCTTCACTCTGTCAAAGTCCTCGACAAAGCCTGCGTCATCTGCGAATGCCGCAAGTTTCTTTATCTCGTCATAGTCAGTGATCCACTTGTCACCGATTGCGCTTGTGATGAGCTTCGCCAGTCCCGGGTTGGCATCGAGAAGCCATCTTCTCTGTGTGATGCCGTTCGTCTTGTTGTTGAACCTCTCAGGGAAGATGAGATTGAACTCAGGGAACATCTCCCTCTTCAGAAGCTCTGAGTGAAGGGCCGCAACACCGTTTGTCGAGTGGGAACCGATGATCGAGAGATTCGCCATCCTCACCATCTTCGGCTCAGACTCCTCGATGATGGATACCCTGCTGATCTTCTCGCCCTGCATCGGGAAGAATGAGACCGCATGATCCAGAAAGCGCTGGTTGATCTCGAAGATGATCTGCATATGGCGTGGAAGAAGCTTCTGCAGCATCGGAAGCGCCCACTTCTCAAGAGCCTCCGGCATGAGAGTGTGGTTCGTGTATCCCATCGTCTTGACTGTGATGTCCCATGCCTCGTCCCAGCCGAGTCCCTCTCTGTCGATGAGGATTCTCATAAGCTCAGGAATCGCAAGTGAAGGATGTGTGTCATTGAGCTGGATTGCAGCCTCCTCCGGGAATGAGGACCACTTGTAGTCTCCGTATCTCTTGAATCTTCTTATGATGTCCTGAAGTGAGCAGGATACGAAGAAGTACTGCTGCTTGAGCCTCAGCTCCTTGCCCATGTAGAGCGTATCGTTGGGGTAGAGCACCTGTGAGAGCGTCTCTGCGTTGATCTTGTTCCTCACAGCCTCCGTGTAATCACCGGAGTTGAACTCCTCGAAGGAGAACTCCTCAGGAGACTGTGCGGACCAGAGACGGAGCGTGTTGATTGTCTTTCCGCCATAGCCGACGATCGGAGTGTCGTACGCGATTCCGTTGATTGTCTCTGCAGGAACCCATGTGAACACGTCACGTCCGTTGCTGCGGCTCTCCTGTACCTCTCCGCCGAAGTAGACCGGATAGATCAGGTCAGGTCTCTTGATCTCCCACGGATTGCCGTCCTTGAGCCAGTTGTCAGGAGTCTCCACCTGCCAGCCGTTCTTTATCTGCTGACGGAAGATTCCGTAGTTGTATCTGATTCCGTAACCATATGCGGGAAGCTCAAGGGTAGCGAGGGAATCGAGGAAGCACGCCGCGAGACGTCCGAGTCCTCCGTTGCCGAGTCCTGCGTCCGGCTCCACGTCAGCAAGCTCCTCATAACTGTAGCCGAGGGAGGAGAGGGCATCCTTGACGCTCTTCTCAAGTCCCATGTTGATTATATTGTTCGTCATCGCCCTTCCCATGAGGAACTCAAGGGAGAGGTAGTAGATTCTCTTCGAGTGCTTTGCCCTCTGTGTCTTTCTCGACAGATCCCACTGGTGTATGATCCTGTCCCTGACCGCGTAGGCTATTGCCTGATAACGGCCTTCTCTTGTCGTATGATAGACGTCTGCATCGAGTGAGTATTTCAGCTGTTCCGCGAAGTCCTGGGCTATAGCCTTCGAACCTCTTCCGAAACGCGTGTTCTCTGTCTTGTCTGCCATAAATTCCCTCTTCTGAAAAATTATGTTGAAATCCGGAACTATAATAGATAAGTTTTGTAGAGATATTCAATAAGGTATAGTCTTCTTAGAGCTTCCTCATGTTGCGTACTTGCTGTATCATTCATGCGGAGTCGGACATGGCAGATATACTTATAAGGGCATCTTATTTCATTCTCATGATCGCTGCGGCATATGGGCTGAAGAAAGCCGGAATCCTCTCGAAGGAAGACGGAGTCGCACTTGCGAGAGTCATACTCAACCTCCCGCTTCCATGTGCCATCATAGTCAGTTTCCGCACATTCGTATTCGAATGGAGCTACATGATGATCCCTGCGATATCACTGGGGGCGAACATCCTGATGCTTGCCGTAGGATATATGATATCGAGGAACATGGACCGCAACAGCAAGGTCTTCTACATGCTTGAGCTTCCTGCATACAACATCGGAAACTTCACGCT
>CALXON010000127.1 GCA_944389985.1 uncultured Spirochaetaceae bacterium
AAATCAGTGAGGTTTTTGAGAATGAAGAAGAAAGACAGAGCGGTGATACTCTCACCATCACAGAGAAGGTTCCTGGCCACGGCGGCCACTGTCACGGCATCGATGTCGAAGATGCTCTTTGCGGCAGCTGACGACCTTGGAATCACGGCGTATCTCGACACGATCCGATCCATCCTCATGGCAATCGGAGCAGGACTTCTCGTCCTCTCCCTTGGAACATGGGCAGTGAAGGCAATCATCAAGAAGAACATCGCACCTGAAGACTGGAAGGCGATCGGAGTCATGGCCATGGGCGGTGTCGTACTCATCATCGCACCGACACTCGTGGAGACGATCTTCGGTTCATCCCTCGGAGATGCCGGAGCCTGATGATGACGAAGTATCCGGTGTTCCGCTCATTGTACAAGCCGCTCTTCATGGGCGGCGTACCCCTTCTGTTCCTGTTCGCAGAGATCATCACCGTGGTGATCTTCATCGCATTGAGGCTCTACGTCCTCATATTGCTGGTGATTCCAGTCCATGTCATTGCAACGAGGTGCTACAGGAAGGATCAGTACTTCCTGTCCATCCTGATGGATGTGGCAGGACTCAGGGGGAAGACTTCGAAGCAGAGGAGGAAATCAGATGAAGGTCTGGCAGAAAATCCTGACTAAGCTGAAAGTTCCGAAATTCACAAAGCCTTCTCTGCCAGAGTATGTCAGCTGGATGTACTTCTACGATGAAGGCATCGTCGTGACCAAGAACTCGTATCTGCTTGCTTTCTTCGAGTTCGAGAGCCATGGCGACTACTATTCATCTGACTACGATGACTCTCTCACCGGAGCATTCAACCGCTTTCTGATGAGCCTTCCGGATGACACTGCCATCTGGTACGAATTCCAGAAGATGAAGCCGCTGTCGCCCCTCTATGAGCCGATGGTGACTTCATCATCACTAGAGATCGACTCCCAGATTGAGAAGATACGTGCCGAGTTCTTCCAGAGCAAGGGAATCGAGTACTCGACAAGGCGCATCCTAACCCTGTGCTACAAGCCGGAAACGACGAAATACGGATTCACGGAAGCATCCATCGAGAAGCTGAAGTCACTGATCATCGCCCTGAAAGGCCAATTCCAGTCTGTGAATATGGAAGTGAGGCAGCTTGGCAATGATGAGATCTGCACCTATCTCCACTCGATGATATCTACGAAGAAGTACGACATCAGAGAGCCGAGCGGATCCTCCTCGAACCTCTCCTGGGTGCTTGCTGATGATGAAATAGATGAGACTCTTGTCCCCCTTAAACTCGGAGACAAGTACATTGGCATCGTCGCTGTATACGATTTTCCAGATGCGACCCTTCCGGAGATGCTCACAAGCCTCCAGACAATCAAGGGCAACATCAGATGGGTCACGAGATTCATCACCAAGACTCCGCAAAGCGCAAAGAAGATACTGGACACACTGCGCCGCCAGTTCCAGTCGAGAACCTACTCGGCAAGGGATATTGTCGCAAGCACGATGTTCAACTCATCCATCACACTCCTCGACCAGGATGCGGTGAAGGACTTCGATGAATGCCAGCTTGCACTCAATGACAACGGTACATATGTGAACTTCGGCTACTACTCCGGCCTGATCGTCATCGAGGCTGACACAGAAGATGAGCTGAAGCGGATCTCCCAGACTGTGCAGCTGACATTTGCCCAGAACGGGCTTGTACACATCAACGAGGAGACTAACCTCTTCGCCGCCTGGATCTCATCACTTCCAGGATCCGTCGAATCCAATGTAAGACGGCAATTCATTTCCAGCGGGAACGTGGCAAGCATGATTTCCCTCTCAAGCCCCTACCATGGAGGAAAGGTCAACCATTTCCTCAAACAGCTCACTGGCTGTGGCCTACCCAATGCCGTAGGGCTGCTCTCGAACAACGACTACTACTATCTCAACCTCAATGGCGAGGCTGAGAATGCAGATACAGGGCACACATTCGTACTCGGCCCGACAGGAAGCGGAAAATCAGTCCTCCTCTGCTTCCTGGCATCCTGCTGGCTGAAGTATCCAGGCTCACGTGTCATCTACTTCGACAAAGGATGCACAAGTTTTCCATTCATCAAGGCAAACGGAGGTGTCTGCTACCATCCCGGTCTTGATGAGACGACGTTCCAGCCTCTGAGGAATGCAAAGAGCAACCCTGAACGCTGCATGAGATTCCTCTCCAGCATCGCAGGAGTGCAGAACGTAACACTGACAGCAATCGACAGGAACAACATGCTCCAGTCACTCATGGATCTTGTCGAGGGGATGGAATACCTCTCGATCTACAAGGAGCATCTTCAGGGCAGGAATCATGCCTCGGAGTTCGTGGCTGCACTCGAAAACTACACGGAAGATGGCACATGGGGCAGTCTTTTCGATGCAGATGAGGACACGCTCAACCCGTCCGCATGGCCACGCCTGACATCAATCGAGATGGGTGAGCTTATGGAGATGGGAGACGAGGCGATCATACCTGCTCTCACTTACATCATCGGCCAGCTCAATGAGCTCTTCGAAAGAAGGGATCCAACTCTCCTCATCCTTGATGAGGCCTGGGTCTTCATGAAACATCCTGTCTTCAAGAATTTCATCGTCACATGGCTCAAGACGCTTCGCAAATACAACGTCTTTGTCGTGATGGCAACCCAGGAGATAACAGACTTTTCGGCCCTTGTGGATTCTGTCGTCACAAACTGCTACACGAAGATAATCCTTCCAAACGAAGAGGCCGGAAGTGATGTCCTGAAGCCACTCTACACAGGCATAGGGCTTTCAGAGAACGACATCAAGATTGTCAGCAATCCTGAGATTATGAGAGCGAAGAAGGACTACTACATCATGCAGCCTGACGGCAATGCCGTAGTCGATTTCTGCATAACACCCGAGCAGCTTAAATACCTCAGCCCGAGAAAGAAGAGGGAGGCCTCAAGATGAGCAGCGTGATACGAGGACTTCTTCTCAGGATCGGATATCTTTTCGACTCCCTCTACATGGCCTTCAACCTGCGCTTTCAGGACTCGTTCGACAACCTGATTGATGACAGGGGAATCGTGCCGCTGCTTCTCTCGTTCCTCCTCATCTTCGAGGTTCTCTGGGTGGCTATAAGGTGCATCCTGCAACAGAACATGAGTCTTCCTGAGATCCTCATGAAGTTCTTCCTTGTCATCATCACGATTCTCTTCATCAACAACCTCGACTGGTTTGTTGACGGGATAAAGACACTTTTCTCCACAGCCGGATACACAGCGGCTGATGCGACATCGAGAAACGATCCATCTGCATATGGTGTCGGATACATCGTCACACCAAGCGAGATATCTTCATCGGCACTCACTTGCTTCTCACCGATCGAGAGCGTCATCCAGGCAATCAACAACTACATACTCTACCTTCAGAGCAGTGCTGGCGACGGAGGACTCTTCAGCGGCATAACAGGCCCGGTCATCGCATTCCTGCAATGCCTTCCGTACTATTTCTTCCTGATCTGCTCATACATCGTCGAGATCATACTCCTCGTCGTCCTTTCGTTTGCACTGATCAACATCAGCCTCTGGCTCATAGAGTTCGGACTCCTGCTGATAATCGGCACATTCTGCCTTCCTTTCCAGATCTTCGAGCCTACGAAGTTCCTTGGAAAGGGAGTGTGGCCTGTGCTCTTCGGACAGGGCTTGAAGCTTTTCGTAATCGTATACCTCGTGAATCTCATCCCAGAGCTTCTTGAGCCAACCCTCTCATCATTCATACTTGCGATAGACACCAACGGGACAAGCCTTCCCTACGGGGAGATCATGACAGGGCTTGTCTTCTCGATAATCACGGTAATCACATACTGCTACCTACTCATCAAGGCACCATCGATCGCACTTGGCCTCATCACAGGCACGCCGACGATGGAGACTGTCGGATCCCACTTCGTGACGATGATGGGAGCCAAATCGATAGGCGTTGCGGCGGCTGGAATCGGGGCTGCCGTGGCAGCTGTCACAGGCGGCATCGGAGGAATCTTCGGACGCATCTTTGGAAGGGCTGGAAGACCGAAGCAGGAAACAACAACGACGACTACACATACAACGCTTCCGGAAATCAACACGAGCAAGCACAGACGGGTTGAGGAATAGGAGGTCAGGATGGTTCATAGACGTGAAGATGAATTCAGCCTGGTCGATCTGGTGATGCTCAGGAAGATCCAGCGCAAGGTGCTTTCAAAGGAGAAGCGGGAGTATGAGATCAGAAGCACGATCTTCTGGAACAACCTCTTCTCACATCACATAGCACGTCATGTCGGGGCATCCGGCAAGACCTACATAACAAACTACCCACATCCGAGAACGACATCCTCAAAGCGCACATATGGCCGCTCAGTGATAGTCAAGGTCAGCTACAAGACCTTCAGGAAAGGAAGCGTCAGTGCCGAGATGAAGCAGAAGATCCAGACCAACACAGCTGAATGCATCGAGTATTTTCTCCGCTTCGAGGACAGCCTTGCATTCAACGAGAGGACAACCGGCATCACCAAGGAGGAGCTGAAGGAGCAGTTCAAGGACGATGCAGTGTTCAAGATCATGGTGTCGCCTGAAGATCCAGAGCTTCTCACGGAGAGTTACATCAGGAAGATAGTCTCATTCATCGAGCTTCACACAAGACATCATCTCAAATGGGCTGCCGTGTTCCATGACAATACAGAGCATCCTCACGCCCACATCATGATCAGCAGGACTTCCGGGGACGGACTTTCCTGGGATGAGCCACTCGTACTCGACAAGGATTTCATCAGCCACGGACTCCGAGAGGAATGCCAGAGGATTGCGACGAAGAAACTGGGAACGAAGAGCCTCGATGAATACAGGATTCCCTTCTACAACAGCATCGAGACGAAGGGACTTGCAAGAATCGACCACATCATCGCAGGAGCCACGAAGGATCCCGGCACAGGACTCTTCATCCCCTCTTCAGAAGACAGCTTCATCCTGAGCCGTGCAAGGCTTTCTGAGCTTCCACCATGGCAGCAGGAGCTTGTGATCAAGCGCCTCATTTTCCTTTCAGAGAACACTGATTGCGGATTCCGTAAAGAAGGCGGCTACTGGAAATGCTACAAGCCATACACCTGGAAGGAAGAGCTGATGGACATGGCCAAGACAGAGCCTTTCAGGCAGTTTGAGAAGGTCTATGGAACGAAGATTGAAGTTGTCGGATCAGGTGCACTCAAGGAACGCATAGATGGTGAGGTCATCGGCCACACAATCGTCGATGACAATTCGGAGCGTATCGGACTAGTCGTGAAGACAGCCGAGGACAAGCTCTTCTACACGGAAACGAACATGTCCCTCTCCTCTGCCGAGAATGTCGATGGCAAGAGTGCAGAAATAACAGAGAAGGAAGCGAAGGACAAACGCTACAGGACAGCTGTGGTGAAGATTGTCGATGAGAAGCCAAGGGGGATGAAGCGGTGAAGAAGATAGCGGCTCTCATCCTCGTCGAGGTGTTCATAATTCTTGTCCTCCTCCTTGCGATGAACATGTTCATGTTCCGCCGGATTTCAGTCTCTTTCTCCGGCGTGGTCTTCATGTTCCGCTTGGCTGCGAGATCCGGTTTCCGCATGATCTCATTCAAGGTCATAGCCTTCCTCTTCGTCGTGGTCGTATTCTTCACAGTCCAGCTCGTCTTCATGTACCAGGCAATCAGGAAGGCAATCCTCGACTTCAGAAACCGCAACATGCACTCATCCGGCACTGCAAGATGGGCAACCACCAGGGAACTGAAGAAGCTTGGCCTTATTTCCAACAAGCCCGAAGGTGTGATTCTCGGCCAGAGCAGCGAAGCCAAGGGAATCATCACGGGAAGCGACAGCTTCGAGATCACGAGATTCGGTCAGCTCATAGCGGACAACTCCGCATACCATGCAATCATTGTAGGAGCCACGGGCAGCGGTAAGGGTGTCGGTGTCATCATGCCCACCCTCCTCACATGGAATGAAAGCGTCATGGTCGTGGATCCGAAGGGAGAATCCTACGACTATACGGCAGGATACCGCTCGACATTCAGCGAAGTCTTCTATTTCGATCCGACGATATCAGCTGAAGAGGCAAAAACCAGGCATATCAAGCCATGCCACATCAATCCGCTGGACTTCATCCCGAGGACAGCAGAGGCGGTTGCCGAGATTGGCAACATGTGCCTATCAATCCATCCAGACCAGAGCAAGGAAGCCTACTGGGACAAGATGCCGAGAATGATGCTTGAGATGCTCATCGGTCACGTCCTGATCAAAGGGAAAAGGAAGTCGCTTCCAGAAGCCGCCTCGCTCATCATGACAACAGAGAAATACGAAACGATCTTCGAGAACATCCTCAACTCATATGATGAGGATCCAATTCCCGAATCTCATCCATTGTTCAAGGTCGCTGAAATGGTACAGACCAATGCTGCCCTCTTTTTCAACATGGCCACTGGGCAGAACAATGAACAGCTTGTCACACACATCTCGACTGTCAAAGGAGACCTTGGAATCTATTCCGCATCTGCATCATCCGAGATTCTTGATTTCTCCGATTTCTCTCTCGATGACATCATGGACGGCGAGAAGCCGATATCCATCTATATGTGCATCCCGGTCAAGCAGATCGAGCGCATCATGCCGATGTTCAAGCTCATCTATTCCCTGATTCTCAAATCGTTCCTTGGCCGTGACCAGCAGCACAGGCACAAGCTGCTTCTACTCCTCGACGAGTTCAGCCAGTTCAAGAAGTTTGAGACTATAGCCGAGCAGATACCTTTTGTGCGTTCTTGCGGAATCAAGGTCATGGCTTTCATACAGGCCATTTCACAGCTGGACGAGTATTACGGCCATGATGGAGAGAAGGCTCTCATGGACAATTTCCAGCTGAAGGTATACCTGAAGGCGACATCTCCAGAGACCACAGAATATTTCGAGAAGCAGCTTGGCAAGAAGACGCTTCTCATGAAGAAGACCTCATTCAGCCACAACAGGAAGTCTCAGGGCGTTGAGAGCTACAGCGAATCTACAAGCGAACAGGGCCGCAGCCTGCTTACAGCCGATGAGATCCTCAACCTTCCGCTCTACGAGATGATGATCTTCCGCCCCGGAATGTACCCATACCTGTGCAAGAAGATCCAGTACTACGCCGACAAACGCTTCAAGGACAAGCTCAGTCTTCCAGTACAGCCGGCTACGCTCAAGCCATTCACGCATGAAGGAAAGATCAAACCGGAGTTCCCTACAGAGCTGACAGAAGAGGAATTCCGGAACATCAACAGATTCACCCTCGAAATCCAAGAACTCAACAAGGCTGAAGCCGAGATGAAGGAAGAGGTGGATCACAACGAGGACTTCTTTGCCTCGGTGTTGGATGACATCCTCGCCTCGTCATCCGACAAGACTGAAACGGAAGAACAGCAACAGGAAGAGAACAAAATCGAGGAGAAAACAGAAGAAGCCGAACAGAAAACAGACAACGACAAGGAGGATGAATTCTGGTGACACGAACAGATGAACGTTACATAGAAGTCCTCTCAAGGCACATGGCATCACTTATTCCCCTCTTCGATGACAGGAGCATCACTGACATTGAAAGGAATCCGAATGGCCGGGTCTTCCTCCACCATATCGATGGCTCTGTCACGGAGCGCCCTGACATCAGCATCGAAGACAGATCGATCATCGCAGTAGGCACTCTGCTTGCCGCAAGGACGTACAACGACATTGATGAAAGCAAGCCATCTGTGGATGCAGTATGGCCAGGAGAAGTCCATTTCAGGATCCATATCAATATCGCCGGAAACAGGCCTTTCCTCGTCATGCGCCGTCCATCTACTCTCGTATTCCCGCTCTCGCATTATGTGGAGATCGGAACTTGCACAGAAGAACAGGCCAATACACTCATACGTCTCATCAACAACAGACGAAACATCATCATCTCCGGTGAGACAGGAAGTGGAAAGACGACTCTTGCAAGTACGCTCCTCTCAACCATTCCGGAAGATGACAGGCTCTTCATCGTCGAGGACACGGAAGAGCTGAACACAACAGGACTCTCGAACTTCGTATCAAGGACAACTAATTCAAGCTATACAGCACGAATGGCCATAAAGGATGCACTCAGATGCAGACCAGACAGGATTGTTGTCGGAGAAGTCAGGGATGGAGCTGCACTGGATCTTCTTGAAGCCTGGAACACAGGTCATCCAGGAGGCCTTGCGACCATCCATGCAAACAGCCCGTCAGCAGTGAAGCTGAGACTCAAGGCACTGGTCCAGCAGGTTTCGATGAGCCCACAGGAAGACCTCATAGATGAGACGGTGGATGCCGTCGTACAGCTCACGCTCTGTGATGACGGCGTGAGAAGGATCACGGAGATAAAGCAATTCAAGGAGGACATCGGATGATAAGGAAATACACGGAGGCAGAACCGAAGAGCTATCAGGATCTGCTTTCACAGATACAGCAGAGAGCTACAATCGCTGCCACAGCAGCCGTCATCTTCATTATCACTTCCCTCATTCTTTTCATAGGACTTCTCATAGTCGCAAACTATCCGAAGAGCCAGGGCTATGTGATCGAGCTAACACCTGAAGGTGAGGCTGTCTACAATCCGGATAGCGTCACTCTGCTTGAGGATTGGGAACCGAAGGACAACACGATAAACTACTTCCTACGCACCTTCCTCACAGAACTCAGGACAGTCTCATCAGACCCTCAGATTGTCCAGCAGAACATCCAGAGGCTCTATCATCAGGTCACTGGCAATGCGACAGACAAGGTGACCGAGTACATAGAGGAAACGGATCCCCGCTCAAGACTGAAAAGAGAGACGGTCACAATAGCAATCGCCTCGATTCTCCCGATATCTGACACAACCTACCAAGTGGATTTCAGAGAGACCGTCTGGACAAGCCAGGGAAAGCTCAGGAGCGATGACCATTACAGGGCGGTGATCCACACCCAGATCTACATTCCCTCAACCCAGGAACAGGTGACGTTCAACCCAATAGGGCTCTACGTCATCGATTTCGACATAACGCTCGTGAAGGAGATCTGAGATGAAACACACAAGGAGAGAAAGACTCATGAAGATAACCAGACTCACAGCAGTCGGCATTCTTGCCGCATTCATGCTGATATCATGCTCATCAATCTCACCGCTATCTGAAGAAGAGGCGGCAATGCTCGTAGAGGGAACGGTATTCGAACCGGATGAGACAGAGAAGACCGTTTATATCCCTGTGGAGACAGTCCGCTACATAGTTACAGATAGCAATAATTCAGACCGAATTGAGAATGATAATTTAACAGATATTCCAGAAGATGCAACATCATCAGGCGACTACCTCAACTCGTCTGTAGCCAGAAACACCGTATCAGTTGGCTCCGGGACGGACTTCACGAACGCCATAGTCGAGTACAACTTCCTCGATGGAAAGATCTATGAGATCTTCACCTCTCCGAACAAGGTCACGGATATAAGGCTTGCCCCAGGCGAGACAATCAGCGGAGATGCTGCAATCGGAGACAGCGAATCATGGCAGATGGTCACAGCGACAAGCTCCGAGAAAGGCAGAGCCGTCACACACATCTATGTCCGTCCTGTCACATCGGGACTTGAGACTACGATGATCATCCCCACCGACCAGAGGACTTACTATCTCCTGCTCACAAGCACAGAGGATGTCTACATGGTAGGTGTCAGATGGAAGAATCCTGGCATCGCTACATTCGGAGCGTCCGCAGACAGCATTCCAAGCGTTTCCATCAGTGTCGAGAACATGAACTCAAACTACACAATCAAGGGAGACAACGTGTTCTGGAAGCCTACCATGGTCTTCGATGACGGACTGAGGACTTATTTCCAATTCGATCCACGTTTCAGCACATCCGCTGTCGCACCTGCCCTTTACCTGCTTCCAAGGGAAGGCTCCAATACTTCCAACGCAGAGATCATCAACTATGTCATAAGAGGGAATTTCTACATAGCCGATTTCGTGCTTCAGGACAAGCAGTCATTCATG
>CALXON010000128.1 GCA_944389985.1 uncultured Spirochaetaceae bacterium
CATGTTTCAATATGCAATTCTTCTAAAAACACATTCTCTTACCGTATGCAGCCAATTCTGATGTTGACTCAATTATAACAACGTTATATAACACTGTTATCTATGAGTGAGACCGAAAAGAGAATACTTGAAACAGCCAAGAAGGAATTCCTTGAAAGAGGCTTTCAGGGAACCTCGATGAGACGCATCGCAGCACTTGCTGGTGTTACGACAGGCGCACTCTATGGCTATTTTGCCTCAAAGGAAGACATCTTCGACTCACTCGTGAAAGAAGCATATGAGACTGTGATGGATGCCTATAAGGATGCTCATGAAGAGTTTGCCGCACTACCCTATGATACACAGATCTCAGGAATGGGAGATATAACCGCAAAGTGTGTTGAGTGGTGCCTGGAATATATCTATGACCATCTGGATGAGTTCCGTCTGATCCTGATGTGCTCCGAAGGCACTCGTTATTCGAACATGGTCGATGAGATGATGAAGGTCGAAGAGGAATCCACGGAGGAATTCATCGCGCTCATGCGGAAGAATGGGAAGGAAATACCTGAGATTGATCCTCTTCTCGAGCATATGGTCACATCGGGTTACTTTACATCCTTCTTCGAGGTTGTGAGACACTCTGTCCCCCGGGAAGATGCCAGGATCTACATCCAGAATCTCCAGGCCTTCTACAAGGCTGGATGGGAGCGTCTTTTCGGTATGAGGCTATAATGTATCTTTTTTTTGAACACAATGGTTAGCCATAGCTAACTTAATTGGAGGTTTTATGAAGAATAATGACCTTGAATGCCTGCTGAGATACGCGGGCAGATATAAGGCTCTGACGTATCTTTCGTGGGTGCTGTCAGCAATCTCTGCAATACTGGCTCTGCTTCCGTTCATCTGCATCTGGCTGATAATCCGTGATGTGCTTGCATCAGAATATGGGATGATAGCACGCTATGGCGCTTATGCCGTTGCCTTGGCGATCATCTCGATGCTTGTCTATATCGCAGCACTCATGTGCTCGCATATTGCCGCATTCCGCGTTGCGGCGAACATGAGGAAGGAGATGCTTTCACATGTAATCAGTCTGCCACTCGGTGTCGAAGACCGCTTCGGTAGCGGAAAGATGAGGAAGATCATCAACGACTCAAGTGCCGCTACCGAGACATATCTTGCGCATCAGCTGCCGGACAGGGCTGCAGCGATTGCTACTCCGATAGGACTTGTCGTCATGCTACTGTGGTTCGACTGGAGACTCGGACTTCTTTCCCTTCTTCCTGTCGCTCTTGGCTTCCTGATCATGATGCGGATGACTGGAGAGAGGATGCAGGAGAGGATGAAGCAGTATCAGGATGCGCTTGCTGACATGTCAAACCAGGCTGTCGAGTATGTCAGGGGCATACCTGTCGTGAAGACGTTCGGGCAGACCATTTACTCATTCCGCCTCTTCAAGGATTCGATCGACCGCTACGAGAAATGGGTGATTGAATACACGAAGGAGCTTATGAGACCGATGATCATATACACTGGAGCGATAAACAGCTCGTTCGCCTTCATAACAGCCGGTGCATTCATCCTTGTTTCCGGCGGAATCACTCCGGAGATCATCCTGAACGTGCTTTTCTATGTGATCATCACACCTGTCATCTCGATAACGCTGACGAAGATAATGTTCAAGAGTGAGGAGGCGATGATCGTCCATGATGCGATCATGAGAGTGGATACCATAATGAACGAGAAGCCGCAGAGCGATGCCCACAATGGCCTTATCCCTTCTGACAGCTCTGTGAAGCTGGAGCATGTGACATTCAGCTATGATGGCAAGAAGGATGCAGTCCATGATGTATCAATCAATATTCCATCAGGCTCCCTTGTCGCTTTCGTTGGCCCTTCAGGAGGAGGAAAGACGACGCTTGCCTCCCTTATCGCCCGCTTCTTCGATCCGCAGGAAGGAACGATCAGGATCGGTGGACTGGATATCAGGGATATCCCGAAGGAACGACTCATGCAGTATGTTTCATTCGTCTTCCAAGACAGTCACCTGATAAAAGGAACTATAAAGGATAACGTGAAGCTGGCAAAGCCGGATGCAAGCGATGATGAGGTGCTTGATGCTCTCAGGAAGGCCGAGTGCATGGATATAATCGAGAAGTTGCCGGATGGCATAAACACAGTACTTGGAAGCGGAGGAATATATCTCTCAGGCGGAGAGACACAGCGCATAGCAATAGCCCGCACGATACTCAAGAACTCTCCTGTAATCATACTTGATGAAGCGACGGCATTCGCAGATCCGGATAACGAGGTAAAGGTACAGAAGGCATTCTCGTCTATGCTCGACGGCAAGACTGTCATCATGATTGCCCATCGCCTCTCATCAATCACAAATGCCGACAGGATATATGTTCTGTCCGACGGCGAGATCAGAGAAGATGGAACATTCGATGGACTTCTGGAGAAGAACGGGCTCTTCAGCCAGATGTGGAATGATTACCGGAGCTCTGTTGAGTGGAAGGTCGGTAAGGAGGCAATGTGATGATCAAGAGACTTGAAAGAACATTCGCACTCTCTGAGAAGGGGGCAAGGGATCTGGTAAATGGCTTCATTGCCTGTGCTGTGCACAATCTCACGCTCTTCGTACCTGTCGGCATTCTCTATCTTCTTGCGTCAGACATGTTAGTGAATACCCTTGCCGGGCGGGGAATATTCTATGCCGTTTTATGCATTATCTCAGTTGCCCTCATCATGATTTCCTACCGATGTGTCTACAAGGCAACCTATTTCTCAACCTACGTTGAAAGCGGCATAAGGAGAGTCAGTCTTGCCGAGAAGCTGAGGAAGATACCTCTCTCCTACTTCGGTAAGAAGGATCTTGCGGATATAACAAGCACGATCATGGCTGATGCTGCAACGCTTGAGACTGGACTCTCCCACTGGGTTCCCGAGCTTATAGGCGCTGTTATTTCAACGTCGATTGCAGCTCTTTCTATTTTGTTCTTCGACTGGAGGATGGGACTTGCGGCTCTCTGGCCGATTCCTGTCGCCATCCTGATAGTCGTCCTTTCAAGAAATGTGCAGTACAGACTCTCGAAGCGTTCGATGGACGCGAAGATGGAAGTTGCCGATGGCATCCAGGAATGCATAGAGACGATGCGGGATCTCAAGAGCTGCAATGCCGAGAAGCAGTATCTCAAAGGGCTCTTCAGGAAGATAGACAAGGTGGAGAAGAGAGCGATCATCTCGGAAGTCGGTACTGCTGTATTCGTCGTCTCTGCTTCCTTTATTCTGAAGATAGGAATCGGAACAGTCGCACTGGCAGGATCCATCCTTCTTGCCTCAGGCGAGATCGACATACTGACGCTCTTCATGTACCTTCTCATCGCCTCCCGCCTTTACGATCCTCTTCAGAGCTCACTGCAGAACCTTGCGGCAGTCATCTCCCTCAGGACGAATGTCGAGAGGATGGATGAGATACTCTTCCACCCACTGCAGGAAGGAAAGCCTGAGCTTACTAACAGAGGCTATGATATCGCATTCAAGGATGTGCGCTTCGGCTATGGCAACGGCGAGAACGTACTATCAGGAGTGACATTCACGGCAAAGCAGGGAGAGGTGACGGCGCTTGTCGGACCCTCAGGAGGTGGAAAGACAACGGTCTCAAGGCTTGCAGCCCGTTTCTGGGATCCTGATTC
>CALXON010000129.1 GCA_944389985.1 uncultured Spirochaetaceae bacterium
ATGTAACCGATCAGGAGAAGCAGGGCCATTGTCTGATGATAAGCTCCCGTCGTCCTCTGTATGGTTATCATATGACCGGGAATGAATGATGAGAGCATCGGACAGCAGAACCACCAGAGGAGTATCATAAGAGACCATGAGATGAGGTTCTCATCCCGCTCAAGCCAGAGCCATATCCATACGAAATTCGTGAAGCCGTAGCTCATCGACATCCACAGAAGCACCGGAAGCATTCCTCCTCCGCTGATTGTCCTCGTTCCGAGAAGCAGATGGAATATGCCGTAATCCACAATGAAATAGACTATACCCATCAAGATGCCGACGACGGCTGTCATGCGTCTCCTCTTCCAGAGAAGGAGGGTGAGAAACAGAATGAGGAATACAGAATCAAGAAGTATGTAGGATGTAGAGAATGTACGGCGTGCTATTATCTCGGTCATATACAGATTCTAACAGATGGTCAGAGAAGTTTTTCCTTAAAAAACGGCACGGCGGAATATTCATCAGACTGAGATTCTTTCTCACATATAATTGACTGTACTGATGAATCAGGGTACAGAATTGCTTTAGTACTGCATTATTACCCTGTTTTCTGAGGTATACCGCCATTTGAACAATTTATGAATAATTTGTCCCGGTTTTTCATTTCTGTGATAGAATAAATTCATGAACAGCACAGAGATAAATGCAGTTTTCAAGATTGGCGACAACGTCGTATACCCCCTCCAGGGGGTTGGCTGCATACTCGGAAAGGAGATGAGGAACACCAGAGAGTATTACAGAGTGCAGATAAATTCCTCCGAGATGGATGTGCTGTTACCTGTCGATACTGCCCAGTCCCTAGGACTGAGGCACCTTGCAAGCGCAAGCGAAGTGAAGAAGGCGATCTCCTCCCTCTCTGTCCGCCATGAGGTAGGCAGAGTTGACTGGAAGCAGAGGCTCTTTCTCAATCAGGAACTGATGAAGGAAGGTTCGATGCTTGCAGTTGCGAAGGTGGTCAACTCGCTCTATCACCGCTCCAAGGTCAAGGAACTCCCGGTACAGGAGAGAAAGCTCTACGACAACGCTCTGACACTGCTTGTAGACGAATCATCTTCTGTGCTAGGTATAGACCAGGAGGAGATGAAGCGAAAGATCTTCAGCAAGCTTGAGAAATGAGTATACCGCCATTTGCAGCAATAATCACAGCAGCGGGCAGTTCCGTCCGTTTTTCCGGGAAGCAGCAGGAAAAGGTCAAGAAGGAGTACCTGTCAATTGATGGGCACACTGTTCTCTACAGATCTGTGAAACCATTCTATGAGACTCCTGGACTGTCTGCGGTCATCATAACCTGTCCGGAAGGATCTGAGGATGAGACTGCGGTAGCGCTTGAGGATCTTATGGATATCGCGACAGTTCCTCTGATGATCGTACCGGGAAGCGTGACAAGAAAGGAGTCTGTGCGTCTTGCTCTTGAGAAGCTCAGGGAGATCCCTGCCGGGTACGAGTATATCGCAGTGCATGATGGCGCGCGTCCATACATTGACAGATCGCTTGTGATCAGGGTTCTCGCAGCCGCGACTGTAGCAGGTGGTGCTGTTCCAGCTCTCCCGATGACAGATGCCGTAAGGCGCATCGGTAAGGATGGTCTCATAACGGAAACGGTTGACAGGACAGGGCTGATCACAGTACAGACCCCGCAGATCTTCCGTGCCGAAGAACTCTTTGATGCATATGACTCCTTCCCTCTTCCCGAAGCCGATGATGATGCGGAGGTATTCATAAAGGAAGGATACAGCTGTACTGTGGTCCCGGGATCTAAGGAGAACAGGAAGATCACCTACCTTGAGGACATTCCAGATGCGGAGAAGCAGATTGCCGAGTATGCAGAGGCAAGGGAAAAAGGCAGAAAGAGTGCCGCAGCTTCAAGAAGGATGAGAGAACTCATCGCAGAAGGCAGTGCGGAATGAGAATAGGTTTCGGGAATGATATCCACAGGCTGAAGGAAGGATGCCCTCTGGTAATAGGAGGAGTGATAGTCCCTTCTGATAAAGGCGAGATCGCTCATTCCGACGGCGATGTTCTTCTCCATGCCATAACGGATGCCATACTCGGAGCCTCAGCCATGAAGGACATAGGAAGGCTCTTTCCTGACAATGATCCTGCGTCAGAGAATGCACCAAGCAGCATCTTTCTGAAAGAAGCGCTGAAGCTTACAGGTGCAAGGATAATCAACATCGATTCTGTGATAACCCTCGAGAAGCCGAAACTCGCTCCGCACATCGACACTATCAGAAAATCAGTTGCGGATATTCTCTCCATCGATATCTCAAAAGTATCGGTGAAGGCAAAGACCGCAGAAGGTCTGGGCCCGATCGGTGAAGGTCTGGCAATAAAAGCTGAAGCTATAGTATTAATTGAATAATATTCCTATAAAGGAATGAAATAATCATAGTTAATAACTAATTAAGGAATATCAATCCTCTCATTGGCAGAAATGGTACTCTGCTGCGTATAGATATCATGAGAGATGAAATCTTCAGGACCATACTTTGCGCGACAACGCTTCATGACATAGAAAGTCTTACAGAAAACGACATAGGCAAAACGAATACGATAATCCGATTCACTGAGAACACCCCTGCCTTATTTCAGAAATTAGGTTTCTCAGATCTTTCACCCCACCAATGACAAATATCTTGTCGCAATCTATAACATTCCAGACAGGAAAGGAAATCCAATCATGCTGAGTTTAAGAGCTGATCAGAATATTAGTAGGTGCATTAGGGTGAATATCATTACAAGTATCTATGGCAGATAAATCCCTCAGGTAGATAATAGACTGGATAGTCAATAACCTTCTTCTCTACCTTGATGATTCAGAGTCAAAAAAATATGGCGGCACTTGCTATTAGGCTGCAATTGCCATTAGGAGTTACCGCCTTTAAATCCGGAGCACACACATCAACTGCAATGCTCCCAGAATCAATGATCAATGTAAGGTACAAATCCGGGTTCGTCAACAGCAAACAGCAATGAGGATATCTTCGATTGCTGTATAAAATTTAGCTGTACTTAATGTTAGGCTCCAATTGCCATGAACCTTACCTACTTTTATAGAAGTAGATGCTTCCCTCTAGGTACGGAATATGTTCTCTCCCGTACTTGCTCTTTTAGAGAGCAGGGATTTCCCTTCCACCGCCCGGTCTTCCCTCAGCTCAGGCCGAAGCCATCACCGCAAGAAGACTGATATAGGTGGACAGGGTGCATGTGGCCCGTGCGGATAAGTCAGGAACTTTAGCCTTGGCCTCCGACGCCTCCGTTTCCGGACACGCTTTCAGGAGCTCCCTTATAAGGTATCTCCCGCCTATGTTGTATGACGCCGAGAGATCGGCATTATACCTCTTCCCTGTCTTGAACGTGCAAAGCGAATGGTTGTCCTTGTCCCTTCTGACTGCACCAGATCCATCGAATGCATATTTCGATGTCCCTCCTGCATACACAGTTGAGAATCTTATGCTTTTCCTGTGAGCAATGGCTTCAGTACGCTTCAGGATGTCCCCCTTCCTCCAGAGGTGCAGCCGCTCCTTCTTAGAGCCCTTTATCTTCCCTTCTGAATTGAGATGCTCCATCACGATTACATTTGCATCATTTGCGGCAGCAAACTCAGCTATCGCAGATGCTGTCATCCTTGAAAGATTCTCATTATGGTTTCTAAGGAACCGGTCAAGCTTATGCGTCCTGCACGCTGACCTTGAATGTGCGGCCCTACGCTCGTTCAGTATCCTCCTCAGCCGGTCTTCTTCTCCCGGGAAGGATAT
>CALXON010000130.1 GCA_944389985.1 uncultured Spirochaetaceae bacterium
ACCGCTACATCGACTGAATTGAAAAGCTGCTGGAGAATGCTGCTCGCGGCAATCGGCAGGGCAAACATGATGAGACTCGTTACAAGACGCCCGTTGAGTACGTCCACCTTTCCTGAAAGCCTGTCTTTTCCCGGCATTTTACAAACCTCGCAGAGTTACAGGGATTATATTCTCACTTCCGGAGATCGGCAATTCATTTCTTTCAGAAGCTTTCTGGAGACCGATATGCATATGAGGGTAGTGGGAACTGCTATGCCGATGTTTGAAATCATCATCATGATACCCAGGGCTGTGGAACCATCCTTTATGAAGAGCTGGAGTATGAAGAGCACGGGTATCCTGAAGACAAATATCTTCAGGAAGTTCAGGAACAGTGTGATCTTCGTCCTTCCGAGCCCCAGGAGGAAATCCATGCCCGCTCCGTTGAGGGCTATTCCCAGACAGCTTGTGACATCGAATATGAAGATCTTCCTGATCATCTCCATGAAGGAACCATCGAAACCGCTGCGGTTTGTGGCGAAGACCCTGATCAGGAAATCACTGGCAAGTATGAGGAACATTATCGCGATGAGGCTGACTGTGAATGTTATCACGATATTGGCCTTATAGGCTCTGACAACCCTGTCATACTTCTTAGCACCATAGTTCTGGCTGACTATCGAGCTGGAGGCATCGGAGAAACCGTTCTCGAGATTGGCTGCTATTCCGCATATGTTGTTCGATATCCCGAGCGCTCCGACCATCTCAGCTCCATACGAGGAGGCAAGGGAGCTCACGACAACCTTTCCAAGTGAGAATGTGGAGTCCTCTATCGCCACCGGATATGATATCCCGACGATATTCTTCCCGTATCCTTTGACAGGATGGATGATCCTCTCCGGTCTGATGCGGAATATGCTTGTCCTGTCAAAGAGCCTGTACAGTGAATAAACAGCGAAAACAGAGTATGTGATCAGTGTCGCAAGCGCTATATAGATGATCCCCTTGTCAAGGACATAGATGAAGAAGGCCGTCAGGAGAAGTTTCAGGACCATGGTGATCATGTTCACGACCATGATCACACCTGTGCGTCCATGGGCTTTCTCCACGTTGATGTATACAAGGTTTATGAAGTTTATGTCCGTTGCGATGATCAGGATCCGGAAGTAGAGTGTTCCTTCCTCGATGAACTCCTCAGGTGTCCTGAGCACTCTGAGCAGCAGCGGGACAAATGGCAGCAGGATTATGAATATTGCCGATACGATCAGAAGAAGTCTCATCAGCGTATTCATCAGATAGCTTGCCTTGTCATAATCTCTGGCTCCGTATGCCCTGTTTATTAAAATCATGGAACCTGTCACAAGGCCTGAGCCTGCTGAATTGAACAACATCCTCAGCTGGCTCATGTATGCGACAGTGGAGACATCTATCGTTCCAAGGTGGCTTGCCATCATCGTATCAAGCAGTGAGAAAAGGCAGTTGAAGAGCGCGAACACCGCAAGAGGAGTGCCCACCTGGAGTATCAGTCTGTACAGATTTCCAGAAAGTGAGTATTCCCTGAATTCCTCTTCCGACATTCTTTTCATCGCGTGGTCTCCGGGGTGATTTTCCCTCTATTCGGAGGATTAGGGAAGTAGTATGGGGACAATTAGGCTTTCGGAGCGAAAAAATCAATGAAATATATGAAAATACAGTTAGAATGTAGCTGATGATACTAGTTGCGGACGGGGTATTCTGCTACTATCGTGGGGAACCTGAGGGATACAGGATAAGAATATGAAATAGTTTTCGGAGGAGTGCGGTGATAGAGATAAAGCACCTTAGAAAAGTATTCGATGATGATACCATCCCGCTGAAAGATATTGATGTGACCATAAACGATGGTGATGTCATATCAATCATAGGGCCATCAGGAACAGGAAAGTCAACACTGCTCAGATGTATAAACATGCTCACCGAGCCGACTTCCGGCAGCATAATAGTCGATGGTCAGGACATAACGGAGAAAGGCTGTAATCTGAATGAGATAAGAAAGAAGATGGGCATGGTCTTCCAGTCATTCAACCTCTTCGGACACCTCACAATCATAGAGAACATCATGAATCCACAGATAACGCTCCTCGGAAGAAGCAGACAGGAGGCTTACGATAAGGCAATGAGCCTGCTTGAGCAGGTAGGTCTCTCCTCAAAGGTCTTCGCATATCCTGATGAGCTTTCCGGTGGTCAGCAGCAGAGAATCGCCATAGCGAGAACACTTGCGATGGATCCTGATATCATCCTGTTCGATGAGCCGACATCCGCTCTCGATCCTTCGATGATCGGAGAGGTCCAGTCCGTTATAAAGATGCTGGCAAAGACGGGACGCACAATGATGATAGTCACTCATGAGATGGATTTCGCCCGGAAGATATCGAACAGGATACTCTTCATGTATGACGGATACATCTATGAGGAAGGAACTCCAAAGCAGATCTTCGAGCATCCCAAGAAGGAGATCACTAAGAAATTCATCCAGCGTCTTTCGTCGCTCACATACAGGATCAACTCTCCAGATTTCGATATGGAAGCCATGAATGACGAGCTTCTTGCATATGGTGAGAAACTGCTGATCGAGGCTGAAAGACTCAGTAAGCTCTCCCTTGCATTCGAAGAGATCTGTATGAACAACATCGTGCCGTATTCCGATGCTCCTGATATCCTTGCGAAGGTCGAATACTCAGAAAAGCTCGATATCCTCACGATGCTTATCTGCTACAAGGGTGAGAAGTTCGATGTGCATGAGTCCGGAAACAGGCTCTTCCTCGATCTTCTTGCAGAGCCCACCACAGAACTCAGGCAGGATGACATCAAAGATGATCCTATGGGGTATGAGCATATGATCTCGATTCGTTTCAGATGGGTGGAGGAAGAGTGATGAAGAAGTTAGTTCTCGCTTTCGCCATGCTTCTCATGGCTGTTTTCTCTGTCTTTGCATCCGAATATGTTGAGATCGAGGATCTTAACGGCAAGAACATCGGCGTTCAGACGGCCGTTCTCTATGAGGAGCTCATAAAGGACAGGGTTCCTGACAGTACGATCCAGTACTACACGATGCCGAATGATATGATCCTCGCACTCAAATCGGGCAAGGTCGATGCCTACCTGATCGAAGAGGTCAGCTATGGTGTGCAGAAGAAGAACCATCCTGATCTCGCCGTTCTCGAGGAGCCTGCAGGATACATCAACGCTACATGTATCATCGGAAACAACGAGAAGCAGGACAGGCTTCTTTCCGAACTCAATGCTTTCATTGCGGAAAGCCATGAGAACGGACTTCTTGCGGAGCTCTATGATTACTGGATCACCGATTTCGATCCCGTGAACGATACCTGCGATATAACAGGCTTCACAGGTGAGAATGGAGTGATAACAGTAGCTGTCGAAGGTGGTTATGAACCGTTCTCATTCATAAGCAACGGAAACATCTCCGGATTCGATGTGGACTTCATCTGCCGTTTCGCCAGAGCTTACGGTTATACTCCGGAATTCTTCGAGGTGCCGTTTGAGGCCATCGCTCCGGGAGTTGAGAGCGGTAAGTATGACATCGGCATGAACATCGTTGTCAGTGCTGAGCGTAATGAGACCGGTACACTTTCTGATGTGTACTATTCAACTCCGATACGCCTTGTCATCCTTGGCGATGATGAGTCGACTCTGACAGCATTCGAGAAGCTTGGACAGAGCTTTGAGAAGACCTTCATCCGTGAGAACAGATGGGAGCTCTTCGTTCAGGGTGCAGGTCTTACGGTTCTCATAACAGTGACATCTATCATAGCCGGAACCGTCCTTGGATTCCTTGTATATATGCTCTGCAGGAAGGGCAACAGGATAGCCAACGGCGCGACCAACTTCTTCCTGTGGCTCATCCATGGAATGCCTACTGTCCTCCTGCTGATGATCCTCTATTACATCATCTTCGGATCTTCAAGTCTCAGTGGTACCTGGGTCTCTGTTGTAGGATTCTCGCTGATGTTCGCCTGTTCCATGATCGACATGCTCCGCGTGGGATGTCATGCGATCGGAAAGGGACAGCTTGAGGCTTCGACAGCTCTCGGATACTCGGAGAGCCAGAGCTTCTTCAGGATCATCCTTCCGCAGGCTGCACAGCACTTCCTGCCTATATACCGCAATGAGGTCGTGACATTGATC
>CALXON010000131.1 GCA_944389985.1 uncultured Spirochaetaceae bacterium
ATCACAAGGGAGAGAGGAAGGATCATGCAGGAAGCTGTCACAGGCACTGATACAGCGATGGATGCCGTCCTCAAGCTTGATGACAGTACTGTAGAGAGACTCTCAGCCCTCGTTCCGGATGTATACCCGGTAAACTACAATGCTCCGGGACAGGTGGTGGTCTCCGCGCTCTCCTCCTCTCTTCCGGCATTCGAGGAGAAGGTGAAGGAGGCTGGCGGGCGGACGATGAGACTCCGTGTGTCAGGCGGTTTCCACTCTCCCTTCATGAATGAAGCCTCAGTAATTTTCAGGAAAACACTGGAAAGCTATGAGTTCGGAAGTCCCACGGTACCTGTCTGGTCCAATGTGACCGGTCTTGTATATGGAAGCGAGATGAAGGACACTCTCGCAGCCCAGATGAGATCACCTGTGAGATGGACCGACACGATCAGGAACATGATCAGCGGAGGAACCGATACATTCATCGAGATAGGTCCGGGAACCACGCTGACAGGTCTCATAAAGAGAATCGACAGCAGTGTCAGGACATTCAATGCGGGAACTGTGGAGGATATCAGGAAGCTGAAGGAGGCGTTCGGATGCTGAAGGGATCACTTGCGGTCATAACAGGCGGCTCAAGGGGAATAGGCAGTGCCATAGCCCTCCGCCTTGCCTCGATGGGCATGGATACAGCGATCATCTACGCCGGAAACAGTCAGGCTGCGGAGAGCACTGCGGAGAAGTGCCGTGAGTATGGTGTGAGATCCGAGATCTACAGATGCGATGTCTCATCCTCTGCAGATGTAAAGGCAACAATACAGAACATCAGGAAGGACTTCTCAACCATCTCGGTGCTTGTGAACAACGCAGGCATCACCAGAGATGGACTGATCGCGATGATGAGTGAGGATGCGTGGGACAGTGTCATGGACACTAACCTCAAGGGCGCTTACCTCATGATAAAGGCCACCGCTCCACTTCTGATGAAGAGCGGAGAGGGCAGAATAGTGAATATCAGCTCGGTATCAGGGCTGATGGGAAACGCCGGACAGGCGAATTACTCCGCATCGAAAGCGGGAATCGTTGGACTGACGAAGGCCGTGGCAAGGGAACTTGCCCCAAGGGGTGTGACATGCAATGCGATCGCACCGGGCTTCATCAGGACTGACATGACAAAGGAAATCGGAGAGGACAATCCGCTTCTCAGTTCCATTCCTCTGGGACGGATCGGAGAGGTCGGGGATATAGCATCGGCAGCCGCATTCCTCATCACATCCCCATATATCACAGGGGAAGTGATCAGGGTTGACGGCGGACTGGCAATGTGAGGTTGAACATGGAAGGAAGACGTGTTGTTGTTACAGGCATGGGGACCATCAGTCCCGTCGGAAACAACGTAGGAGATGCATGGTCGAGTCTCGTGAACGGACGCTCAGGCATCGGACACATTACATATTTCAATACAGATGAGTACAAGGCGAAGCTGGATGCGGAGGTAAAGGACTTCAATCCGCGTGACTGGATGGAGAAGGCCGAAGTGCTGAGGACTGACAGGAATGTCCAGTACGCCATCGCGGCAGCCCAGCAGGCAGTGACGGAAAGCGGTATAGAGGGAACGGTCGATCCAGAACGCTTCGCAGTCTATTTCGGAAGCGGTATCGGTGGCATAGGGACATTCACGACGGAGATGAGGAAACTCATAGACCGCGGTCCCGGAAGGGTATCTCCCTACTTCGTTCCGATGATGATAGCCAACATGGCCGCAGGAATGATAGCGATAAGATTCGGATGCAAGGGTGCTGCCCTCCCCGCTGTCACTGCATGTGCTTCAGGTTCAAACGCGATCGGAGAGGCACTGAGGGTGATCCGCCACGGCTATGCCGATGCCGTTATAACAGGAGGCACAGAGGCCGCGATCGCAGAACCGGGAGTCGCAGGATTCCAGAACATGCAGGCGCTCTCAGTCTCGACAGATCCTGATGCGGCATCACTCCCGTTCGACAGAAGAAGGGCAGGATTCGTGATCGGAGAAGGAGCTGCGGCACTTGTGCTTGAGGAGTATGAGAGAGCGAAGAGACGCGGTGCCCATATCTACGGCGAGGTCGTAGGCTATGGCTCGACATGTGACGCTTATCATATGACTGCTCCGTCTCCTGATGCCGACGGTGGAATGAGAGCGATTTCCGAGGCACTCTGTGAGGCCGGATGGAAAGAAGGAGAACGAGTCTACATCAACGCACATGGTACAGGCACTCCGCTCAATGACAAAGGTGAGACCATCGCCATCAAGAAGGCCATGGGAGAGGAAAATGCCAGAAAGGCCATGATCAGCTCATCGAAGTCCATGACAGGACATATGCTGGGTGCTGCCGGAGCATTCGAGGCTATTGTCTCTCTCAAGACACTTGAGACGGGAATCGTCACTCCGACGATAAATCTTCTGGAACCGGATCCGGAGTGTGATCTCGACTATGTTCCGCTTGAGGCAAGGTATGCGGAGATCGATCTGGCGCTCTCGTCCTCGCTCGGATTCGGCGGACACAATGCTGTTCTCGCTTTCAGGAGGGTATGATGACAGAGGATTCAATCAGGAAATACGCTACGCTGATGAAGGAGCTCGAGCTCACGGGACTCGAGGTTAATGAGGACGGATGCACCGTAAGGCTTGAACGCGGTCAGGCGAATGCCGTTGTGACTCCTGTTGCCGTCTCTCCGGAGAAAGATACAGACACAGCCCCGGCAGACGATACCGGTGACATACTCACCTCCCCGATGGTAGGTGTCTTCTACACCTCCCCTGCCGAGAATGCCGAGCCGTATGTCACGGAAGGGAAGAAGGTCAGGAAAGGAGATGTGCTCTGTCTCATAGAGGCGATGAAGCTCATGAATGAGATCACGGCAGAGTATGACGGCATTGTCGAGGAAGTACTGGAGAGGAATGCCTCCGTTGTGGGTTTCGGTACCCCGCTCTTCAGGATCAGGAGGGTGTGATGGACAGGAAGGAGATAGAGAACCTGCTCCCTCACAGGAACAGCATGCTGCTGCTCGATGAGGCTGTGAGATGCGGGGATGAGGCTGAGGGACTGTACAGGGTGAAAGGAACGGAGTTCTTCCTTGACGGTCATTTCCCAGGCTCCCCCATCGTTCCCGGTGTCATTCTCTGTGAGATAATCGCACAGACGGCATGCGTGCTCCTCGACGGAAAGCTTGAGGAAGGCATGATCCCTGTATACGCAGGTCTGGACAAGGTACGTTTCAGATCTCCCGTCTTCCCCGGAGATGAATTCAGGACGAAGTGCAGGATAACGAAGTCAAAAGGACCTTTCTTCTTCTGTGAGGGAGAGGGATACGCCGGTGACAGGCTTGCAGTATCCGCATCATTCTCGTTCGCAATAGCGGCAAAGGATCAGATATGTTCTCAAAAATCCTGATCGCGAACCGCGGAGAGATAGCTGTCAGGATCATCAGGGCATGCAGGGAGATGGGCATAAAGACCGTTGCCGTGTACTCGGAAGCGGACAGCGCATCACTTCCAAGAGCGCTTGCAGATGAGAGCATCTGTATCGGAGACTCTCCCGCATCTGAAAGCTATCTGAATGTGGACAGGATCATCAGTGCGGCTCTGGCCCTGAAGGCAGGAGCCATCCATCCGGGATACGGATTCCTGTCGGAGAACGCTGAATTCGCCTCCGAATGCAGGAAGAACGGCATCGCATTCATCGGGCCTGATGCTGATACGATGATGAGGCTTTCAGACAAGTCAGAGATAAAGAAGCTGGCAGCTGAGGCAGGTCTCCCGGTCATTCCGGGAACAGGAGTGCTTGAAAGTGTTGATGAGGCACTCTCTGAAGCGGAGAACATCGGCTACCCTGTCATGCTCAAGGCCAGATCCGGAGGCGGCGGCCGCGGCATAAGACCGGCATACACTCCAGAAGAACTCAGGGAGGCGTTCCCTGTGGCAGTGAAGGAAAGCGAGGTATCTTTCGGGGACGGAGGCGTATACCTTGAGAAATGCATAGAGAGGGCAAGACACATAGAGGTCCAGATACTCTCAGATGAGTTCGGCAATGTGATAGCTCTGGGCGAGCGTGACTGTTCAATACAGGAACGTCACCAGAAACTCCTCGAGGAGTCCCCTTCCCCCGGACTCGACAAATCCGTCAGGAAGGAACTTCTCCGTTCCACAGAGGAAGCGGTGAGGAGAATCGGATACACAGGAGCAGGAACGCTTGAGTTCCTTCTCGATGAGAACGGACAGTACTACTTCATGGAGATGAATCTGAGGCTTCAGGTAGAGCATGGTGTGACGGAGATCCTCACAGGCATTGACCTCGTTAAATGGCAGATCAGGATAGCTGCAGGCATTCCGATCTCGTTCACACACGATGATGTGAGACTCCAGGGCTCTGCCATCGAATGCAGGATCAACGCCAGGTCATCAGGAACGGTGAGAAGGATACACATTCCGGGAGGACCTTTCGTCAGGTTCGACACATATCTGGAACCGGGAACGGATATACCTCCTTACTACGATCCTCTCGTGGGAAAACTCATCGTCTACACGAAGACCAGAGAGGAGTCCATAAGGAAGATGAGGGCATACCTCTCTGAGCTGCTGATAGAGGGAATCGACACGAACATCGTGGAGGAGCTGAGGATAATAAGTGACTCACGGTTCGTCTCCGGTGATTACAGTACCGGTTTCATGGAAGGCAGATGATGCTGAATTTCGAACACAAAGCTGTCAATGAACTTGAGAAGGAGGGACGGTCCGCAGCTCCGCTCTTCGGAGAAGCAGAGGTCGTATGCCCCAACTGTCACCGGACACTGAAGGAAAGTCAGGCGGAGGAGATGATGATGACATGCCTCTGCGGCCACCACTTCAGGATCGGGGCGAGAAAGCGCATCGGATACATGACCGATGAGAACTCCTTCCAGGAGCTCTTTGAGGATATCGTCTCCACAGATCCCCTCTCCTTCCCCGGTTACAGAGACAAGCTGACAAAGGCTCGTTCCATGAGCGGGGAGAAAGAGGCTGTCCTGACAGGCACCGCGTCAATAAACGGAGTGAGTGCCGATATTTTCGTAATGGATCCGGGGTTCATGATGGGCTCCATGGGAGCTGGAACGGGAGAGAAGATCACAAGGCTCTTCGAGCATGCCATGGAACACGGGCTTCCTGTTGTCGGATGGACGGTGTCAGGAGGTGCCAGAATGCAGGAAGGACTTCTATCCCTGATGCAGATGGCGAAGACAAGCGGAGCTGTCAGAAGACACTCAGACAGAGGACTGCTGTATCTGACAGTGCTTACAGATCCCACGACAGGAGGAGTGACGGCATCATTCGCGATGGAGGGGGACATCATACTGGCAGAGCCCGGTGCGACAATAGGATTCGCAGGAAAGAGAGTCATCGAGGAGACTGTCAGACAGCAGCTTCCCAAGGGATTCCAGACCTCCGAATCGATACTTGAGCACGGCTTTGCCGACATGATCGTGAGAAGGTCCGAGGAGAAGGAGATCATATCCCGGCTCCTGCGACTGCACGGATACGGAAGATAACATGACTGGAAATGCATATGAACGTGTGAGGACGGCCCGTATGACATCGCGGCCGACCTCCGCAGATTACATATATTCAATATTCACAGACTTCACCGAGCTGCATGGCGACAGGAGATTCGGTGACGACAAGGCTGTGATCGGGGGAATAGCATGGCTTGAGGATATTCCTGTGACTGTCATCGGAATAGAGAAAGGCCATGACACAGCAGAGCGTATGGAAAGGTCTTTCGGAGCACCTGAGCCGGAAGGATACAGGAAAGCGCTCAGACTGATGAGACAGGCGGAGAAGTTTAAGAGACCTGTCATAACCTTTGTCGACACATCCGGAGCCTACTGCGGAATCGAAGCGGAGGAACGCGGGCAGGGCGCTGCGATAGCCGAGAACCTGATGGAGATGAGTGCGCTCACGGTCCCTGTGATCTCCATCCTCATCGGCGAGGGAGGAAGCGGAGGCGCTCTTGCTCTCGCTGTCTCTGACAGGGTCTGGATGCTTGAGAACGCTGTCTATTCGGTAATCTCCCCGGAAGGCTGTGCAAGCATACTCTGGAGGGATACGGCAAAGGCTGCTGAGGCTGCAGCGGCACTCTGTCTCACAGCCCAGGATGCATTGTCGCTGGGAATCGCGGAGAAGGTCATAAGCGAGGACAGACTTGGAACGGATGCGTTCTACACATCGCTCAGGAATGACATCGTGAGGGAGATCAGGGCTCTAATGGAAGCCGGAGATCTCAGGGAAAACCGCTACATGCGTTTCCGCTCATTCGGAGGGTACCAGTCATGATCTACAAAGAGTACTGCACGGTCAGTGAGAAGGACGGAAGGCTTGAAAAGATAGACTTCCACTACCCTGACAATTTCAACTTCGCATATGATGTGGTCGACAGGATCGCTGAAGAGTCTCCTGATAAAAAAGCTCTTGTCTGGTGCAATACGGAGAATGAGGAGAGGATCTTCTCCTTTAAGGATATATCATCAATCAGCATGCGGTATGCCAGAGTCCTCATGAGAAGCGGCATAGGAAAGGGTGACAGGGTCATCGTCACTCTGAGAAGGCACTACGAGTACTGGCCGATGGCTGTGGCCCTCATGAGGATCGGAGCTGTCATGATTCCAGTGACCCATATGCTCACGGCACCTGATTATGAGTACAGATTCAGGACTTCAGGCGCCCGTGCTGTCGTATGTACTCCGCTCGGAGATACCTCGTCTGCCGTATCAGAAGCGGCCTCGGCTGTCTCCTCTGATATGATCCTCTGGACGATCGGGAAGGACATTGAGGGATTCATGAATTTCTCAAAGGAGGCGGAAACTGAATCCGATGATCCGCTTGAGAGAATCCCTACGGATGTGTCCGATCCGATGCTCATATACTTCACTTCCGGAACGACCGGCTATCCTAAAGGAGTGATCCATGACTTCTCCTATCCTCTTGCCCATATCGTGACGGCAAAGTACTGGCAGGGTACGTCAGACAACGGACTTCACTTCACGGTCGCAGAGACCGGATGGGCCAAGGCCTCATGGGGAAAGATCTACGGACAGTGGCTTACCGGAAGTGCGGTCATGGCATATGACTTCGACAACTTCGACCCGGCACAGCTTGTCTCCGTGATAAACAGATACGGAGTTACATCATTCTGCGCTCCTCCCACCGTATACCGCTATCTTGTGAAGAAGGGAGTTTCAGAGATGCCTTCTCTCAGGCATGCATCGACAGCAGGAGAGTACCTCAACCCGGAGATCTTCCAGAAATTCAGGGATAAGACAGGTCTTATCCTCCATGAAGGCTACGGACAGACAGAGACTGCGCTGATAGCCGGAAACATGGAGGGAATGAAGGCTGTCGACGGATCAATGGGAACTCCGTCACCGCAGTATGAGGTGAGGATCCTGAGAGCTGACGGTAGTGAGGCGGAGAGAGGAGAGCGCGGAGAGATCGTCATACTTCCGGACCATGGAAGGAAACCGATAGGAGTCTTCGCAGGCTACCTTTCAGACGATGAGCTCTATGAGAAAGCATGGAGGGACGGAGTATACCATACCGGTGATTCCGCATCCATGGATGAGAACGGCAGTCTGTGGTTCATGGGACGCTTTGACGACATCATAAAGAGCGGAGGTTTCCGTATAGGACCTGAGGAGATCGAGAACGTGCTCATCACCCACCCCGCGGTACTTGAATGTTCGGTGATAGGCATTCCAGACACGCTCAGGGGACAGGCTGTGAAGGCACTTGTGCTCCTGAAAGAAGGATTCAGGGAATCGAAGGAGCTCGACAGGGAGATAAAGGAGTACTGCAACTCCCGTCTTGCGGAGTACAAATGGATCAGGAAGATCGGTTTTGTTGACTCATTTCCCAAGACGATCAGCGGAAAGATACGGAAGAACGAGCTGAGAATGGCCGAGTGACATGCGGGAGCGATCCCGCATTTTTCTTTTTCAGGTGCTGACAATCTTTTCCTTTACTTCAGCCATCAGAGCATTTAACATTTTCCTAATAGCTTATTTCAATTCAAAAGGAGGGATTCAGATGAGCGTCAATACCAAGGATATCAGGAACGTGGCCATCATCGGCCATAATGGAACGGGAAAGACGAACCTCATAGAGCAGATGCTTTACTATGCAGGCGTTCTTTCCCATCCGGAAACCGTAGAAAGCGGCAAGACTGTCAGCGACTACACAGAAGAGGAGATACAGAGAAAGATGTCCATTCATTCATCGCTTGCTTCGATGGAATGGGATGGAAAGATGATCAACGTACTCGATACTCCGGGTACTGGCGACTTCATCGGAGAGGCAATCTCCGCATTCAGAGCTACAGAGGCTGCCCTCATGCTGATCGACGGCAGAGAGGGAACCCAGATAGAGACGATCAAGCTCTGGAGAAGACTGGACGAGAGAAACAAGCCTAGAGCTGTCTTCATCAACAAGATGGACAAGGAGAGGGCAAGCTTCAGGCATACAATAGATTCACTTGTTGAGGAGTTCGGAGCCCACTTCGTTCCTGTCGTGATGGCTCTCGGAGAGGCAGAGGAATTCCATGGCACGATCAACCTGATCGAGAATCAGGCATATGAGTGTCACGAGGGCGGAAAGGAGACACCGATCCCGATTCCGGAAAAGTATCAGGCTGTTGTCGAGGATTTCCGCAACAGGATGATCGAGAACGCGGCGGAAGGAACGGATGAGCTGATTGAGAAGTACTTCGAGAACGGAACGCTCGAGCCCGATGACATCAGACACGGACTTGCTGTCGGAATGAGGGAGAACAGAGTCGTTCCTGTATTCTGCGGAGCAACAGACAAGGGCGCCGGTATCTCATCGCTTCTGAACTTCATCAAGAACAACTTCCCGTGGCCGCTCGGTATCGAGGAGTACATCATCGGACACGAGGGAGAGGAGACCACGCTGAAGATCGATCCGGAAGGTCCTGTATCCGCATACAGCTTCAAGACGACGATCGACCAGTTCTCTGGCAAGATGAGCTTCCTGAAAGTTGTCACAGGAACCATCACACCTGATACGGATCTCTACAACAACGAGATCGGAAAGAAGGCGAAGCCGGGTAAGCTCTACAGAGCTGTCGGCAAGAAGCTCATCGAGACGGACTCACTCTCTGCCGGTGACATCGGCATCATCACGAAGTGTGACATCGCCTACACCAACGCAACTCTCGTGGCCGGTCCTGAGTACAAGAGACGCTTCAGGCCTCTCAAGATGCCTCAGCCGATCTACCAGCTTGCGGTCTCCGCAGAGGACAAGAAGAGCGAGGACAAGATGAACGACGCCCTCCACCGCATCGCAGAGGAAGATCTGACATTCCAGATGCAATACAACGAGGAGACAAAGGAATCCATCATCGGAGGAATGGGAGAGCTTCACATCGGAATGATCCTCGACAGGATCCGCGAGAAGCAGAAGATCAACATACTCACGAAGACTCCCAGAATCGCATACAGGGAGACCATCACAAAGGACTCCGGTCTTGCCGAATACACACACAAGAAGCAGTCCGGCGGACATGGACAGTTCGGACGTGTCGTCATCGACATCTATCCTCTCGAGAGGGGAAAGCAGTATGAGTTTACGAACGAGGTCAAGGGCGGAGCCGTATCCAAGGGCTATGTGCCTGGTATCGAGAAAGGTATTCATGAAGCCATGGAGGAAGGATACCTTGCTGGCTACCCTCTCGTTGATATCGGCGTGAGACTCATCGATGGAAAGGAGCATCCGGTCGACTCCTCTGAAATGGCATTCAAGCTGGCTGCGAAGGGTGCGATGCAGCAGGCTCTTTCCAAAGCTGGATGCGTCATCCTCGAGCCTTTCATGAAACTTGAGGTCTTCGTCGATGATGAGTACCTCGGATCAATCCTCTCTGATCTCTCCTCAAAGCGCGGACGCGTTCTCGGACAGGAGGAGAAGGGACATGTCGTAGCCGTAAAGGCCGAAGTTCCGATGGCAGAGCTCAGGAACTATGCTATAGAGCTCAAGAGCATGACATCAGGAACAGGTTCCTTCGAACTTGAGTTCGATCACTACGAGACACTCAACGGCAAGCTTGCCGATGATGTTATCGCAGAGGCGAAGAGGGAGAAAGAGGAGGCCTGATGTGATCAGGCATAAAAGGAGCCCGGAGGCGGAAAAGCTTCCGGGCTTTCTTAATGAAGTGCAGGCATCACCTGCAGATAACGAGCAGATCTCTCCCCAACGACAGCTCCTTTCATGAATATGCTACTATGAACGCTGGTTATTCTCAACAGAAACCTGCACCGGCATGATGACGCTCATCCACGCTCAAGCCAGATCTCGCTTATGGCGTACTCCTTCTCCATACCCTTCTGTTCGAACTTCGTCACCGGGCGCCATGCGACAGGAGGGGCGAATCCATAGAACGGATTGTTCAACAGCGGCTCCAGGGCTGCCGTCTCAAGTGTCTCAGCGGCATACTCCTCCCAGTCGGTCACCATGTAGATATAACCACCCTTCACAAGCTTCTGTGCAAGAAGATGGATGAACGGGAGCTGCATGAGCCTTCTCTTGTGATGCTTCTTCTTCGGCCAGGGATCGGGGAAGAAGATATGGAAGCCCTGTACTGACCCATCCGCGATCATGTGGGTGATCACATCGACGGCGTTGAATCGTATGATCCTGACATTCTCCAGGTTATCCTCTCCGAGATGCTTCAGGAGCTTCACGAACCCCTGAAGGAAGACCTCTATGCCGATGTAGTTGTACTCAGGCCTTCTGATTGCGACCTGCTGTGTCGTGTCCCCCATTCCGAAACCGATTTCGATGATCACGGGCTTGTCAGATCCGAAAAGCTCCTTGTAGTCAATGAATCTGTCCTCGTAGAAGAAACCGAATTTCGGCATGTTCTCCCTGACGATCTCCCTGTCCTTGTCGGAAAGGACGTTGTTGCGGAGAACATAGCTCTTTATCTCACGTTCCTTTCCCTGTCTTATCTCTATCTTTCCAAGTTTCTGAAAGAGTTCCTCGTCTGTCATATCAGTCTCCTGAGTTGTTCAAGTATGAATACGGCCTTGTCCTTGAGGGAAACAGCGCCTGTTTCCATTCTCATGTAATTCATCCTCCTGCTGTCCATCTGGACCTTTCCGTCAGCAAGTCTCAGCAGGTTTATGACCCTGTCAGGATTCAGGTCGGAAAGGCGGGAGAACTCGATCTCCACCACTCCCCTCGATTCCGAGAGATGGAATATGGAAAGACGGCGGCAGAGTATCTTTATCTCCGCTATGCAGAAGAGGTTGTCCACCTCCTCAGGCATCGTTCCATACCTGTTCTCAAGCTCGGCCCTGAGTCCCTCAAGTTGCCCCTCTGTGGTGACAGAGGCGATCTTCTTGTATGCCTCGAACTTCGAGGACGGATCGGAGATATATTCTTCCGGAATGAATCCTGAATAGTCAAGCTCGAGAAGAACAGGACGGACAGCGTTCTCATTGTCCGTAAGTTTGTCGATCTCCTCCTCGAGAAGACGCATGTACATATCGAGTCCGACAGCCTCAAGGTGCCCTGACTGTTCACGGCCGAGTATGTTTCCGGCTCCTCTGATCTCCATATCCTTCATGGCGACCTTGAAGCCTGATCCGAGAGCTGTATTCTCAGAAAGGACACGGAGGCGGCGGAGAGCATCCTCATTCAGTGTCGACTTATCCTCATAGAGAAGATAGCAGTATGCCTTCCTGTCGGATCTGCCTACCCTTCCCCTCAGCTGATACAGCTGGGAAAGTCCGAACCTGTCCGCATGATCAATGATGATCGTGTTGACGTTCGGAATGTCTATACCGTTCTCGATGATCGTCGTGGAGACAAGCACCTGGATTCCCTCATAGACGAATCTGTGCATTATGTCCTCGAGATCCTTTGCCTCCATCTGGCCATGCGCACTCTCGACTATCGCATAGCGCACTTCTGAGCGGATCATCTGACAGACATCCTCGAGATCGTCAATCCTGTTATGGAGGAAGAATACCTGTCCTCCCCTGTCCAGCTCCCTTCTTATGGCCTCTCCGATGATCTTGGGATCGAACTGACGGATCTCGGTCTCCACGGGCTGTCTCTCTCTGGGAGCCGTTGTCAGCAGGGACATGTCACGGACCTTCAGAAGTGACATGTAAAGTGTTCTGGGGATGGGAGTTGCGGACAGTGTGAGTGAATCGACATTGGTCTTCATCACCTTTATGCGCTCCTTGTCCTTGACTCCGAATCTCTGCTCCTCATCGACTATCAGGAGGCCCAGATTATTGAAACGCACATCCTTCTGCAGGATCTTGTGGGTGCCGAAGAGCACATCGACAGAGCCGTCCATCACCCCCTGCAGCGTCTTCCTCTGATCCTTTGCCGGAACGAAGCGGGAAAGGATTCCCGGAACGACAGGGAATGATCCCAGCCTTTTCCTGAAATTATTGAAGTGCTGTTCTGCAAGAATGACTGTAGGAGCGAGGAAAGCAACCTGTTTTCCACTCATCACGGCCTTGAACGCGGCACGGAAGGCGATCTCTGTCTTTCCATAACCGACGTCTCCGCAGACAAGTCTGTCCATGACTCTGTCAGATTCCATGTCAGCCTTGATCTCATCGATGCATTTCAGCTGATCGGGGGTCTCTGTGAATGGGAATGACGCCTCGAACTGTATCTGCCAGTCCTTGTCCTTCTCGAACGGGAATCCGTGGACGGACTGTCTTGCAGCATAGAGATGCACAAGCTCAGAGGCAAGCTCCGCAGCATTCCGTACAGCCTTCTCCTTCTTCTTCGTCCAGCTCTGGGAGCCAAGGGAATCGAGCTTCGGAGGTCTGCCATCGTTTCCGATATACTTCTGCACGAGATCAGCCTGCTCGATCGGAACATAGAGGTAGTCATCATTGGCATAGCGGATCTTTATGTAGTCACGCTCGGTACGGCTTGTACGGACTCTCTCTATCTTCACGAATGAGCCGATACCGTAATTCACATGTACGACATAGTCCCCTTCCTTCAGCTCGACGAAGGAATCAAGGG